>DAJR01000063.1 GCA_002496385.1 Methanomassiliicoccales archaeon UBA147
AGCCTTGTCGGACGGACTGCCCCCGCAGTCCGGATGGGCCGGGAGAGATCCCGGATGGGATGCACGCGCGGCATGTCGCCGGTTCCACGGTACCGGAGGAGCAACATGCACTCGCATTCACTCGATGTTAGGTCGAACGCTCCACAATCGCAAGAGGTGTCAACATGGATATGGAAAATATGTTAAAAGCAGCAGAAACGGATTCATTCGCAATGGAGCACCTGATATCCGACCCCAGAACGGTGGTCGTCGGGTGCGGTGGAGCTGGCAATAACAGCGTGGACCGCCTTCAGCGCATCGGCGTTTGGGGTGCGAGTACCATCGCAATCAATACGGACAGGGCACACCTGGAGAGGGTGCACGCCGACAAGAGGGTTCTCATCGGCAAGAAGATAACCAACGGCCAAGGGGCCGGTGGACATCCCGAGATAGCGGAACGCTGCGCCGAGGAGGCCAGGGAAGAACTGGAGATCCTTCTGAGAGGCGCGGACATAACGTTCATAACCGCAGGAATGGGCGGCGGCACAGGCACTGGCACTGCGCCAATAGTCGCGGAAGTCGCCAAAGAGCTCGGCTCTGTGGTCGTCTCAATGGCAACGATTCCTTTCACAGCTGAAGGAAGGCTGAAGGGACAGAGGGCCTCGATAGGCCTCGAGAAGCTGAAGAGGAACTCTGACAGCACGATTGTTCTGGCAAACGACAAGCTTCTCAAGATGGTTCCGAAGATGCCAGTCAACCGGGCATTCAGCGTCATGGACCAGATGATATCCGAGGTCATCAAGGAGATAACCGAAGCCGTGACGCAGCCGTCGCTCGTCAACCTGGATTTCGCGGACCTGAGAACGGTAATGGCCGGAAACGGGGCCGCAACCGTCCTGTACGGCGAGAACAGCGCGAACGACCCCCATACAGTGGTCGCAGAGGCGCTCGACAACCCGCTGGTGGACGTGACCTATGACGGCGCGACCGCAGCGCTCATACACATGACATCCGGGCCGGAGCTCAACCTCAGGACAATGAACGAGGTCGTCAGAGGCTTCACAGAAATCATGGACCCGGACGCGAACGTGATATGGGGCGCCCGCACAGACCCGAGATTCTCAGGCCAGCTGAAAGTGATGGCCGTGATGAACGGAGTGCAGATGAGCTGCGGCAGCTTTCCAAGCGTCCAGATGGAGAGAATGCAGACCGAAATGGCCTGCATCCCCATCGTCCAGTAATCAGGATTGATTCCTCCCCTTTTTTTCCTATCAACTCCTCCTCTTTTTCTTTTTTTTCCCTTGTCAGCGTGAGCCAGGGATAATGTCTGGCATGTCTGGGACGTGCGTATAATAAAGGTTGCCTAGAACAGGTCCCACCTGTTATAATTCGTGAGTAGCAAATCCTTATTAACCACGAGGGATTACACGTGTCAGGTGAAATAACATGCCGGAAGCATACTGCGTAAAATGCAAAAAGAAGGTAGAGATGAAGGATGCAAAGAAGATCAAGATGAAGAACGGAAAGCCAGCAACCCAGGGCGCATGCCCGAAATGCGGCACCAAGGTCTTCAGAATCGGAGCATAATCCTGATTTCTCTTAAGCTAACAACGCTGCCTTCCAAAGGCAGCGTTACCTTTCCAATATTTTGATTTGTTTTTCATGTGAATCCAGGGACAAAGTATATATCGAAGTCCGTTATATCGCTATTCGTTATGTCGAAATCCGATATATTACGGAGCGATGCCGCGAAGGACTTCAGGAAAGGCCTTTTGAAATTCTTCATACTGAAGATGCTGGACAGGAATGAGATGCACGGCTATGCGATGATGAGCAGGATAGAGGAACTCAGCGGCTGGAAGGTCAGTCCCGGCTCCCTGTACCCAATGCTCTTCAACCTTTCGACGCAGGGTTTGGTCAAGGTGAAGGTGGCCAAGATGAGGAAGTTGTTCTCCCTGACCCCTAAGGGCAAGATGTTCATCGGACAGGTGAACTTAAATTTCGACACAGGGCTTGAGGAGATTTCGAGGATATTCAAGGAACTTTGAGGAGGAATCACATGAGCGAAATAATGGTAGAGGCGAAGGATCTGGTAAAGACCTACAAGACAGGCCAAGTCGAGGTAAAGGCCCTAAGGGGGGTCAATCTCACGGTGAGAAAGGGCGACATGATCGCCATAATGGGCCCGTCGGGCTGCGGCAAGACAACCCTGCTGAACATCCTCTCCGGCCTGGATGACGCGACATCAGGCACCGTTATGATAGAGGGCCAGGACCTGAGCCAGATGTCTGACAATCAAAAAACCGAGCACAGGGCCAAGCGCATGGGTTTCATCTTCCAGTTCTATAATCTCCTGCCGGTCCTCACGGCGATAGAGAATGTGGAGATGCCGCTCCTCGTCTCCGGCAGCTCGGCGAAGGAAGCCAGGGAGCAGGCGATTGAGATCATGAGAGTTGTCGGGCTGGAGGAGGTCATGCACAGCAAACCCGGCGCACTCTCGGGCGGCGAACGACAGCGAACGACAATAGCCAGAGCGCTCATCAGCAAACCGGCCATCATCTGGGGGGACGAGCTCACTGGCGACCTGGACGATGAGACAGCAAACACAATCATGGACCTGGTGGCAAGGCTGAGAAAGGAAACACAGGCCACATTCGTTATTGTAACGCACAATCCCGAGGTCGGGAAGAGGGCGGACAAGATCCTTTACATGAGGAGCGGCCAGTTCGTCCGGGAAGAGAAGAATGTCTGAGGGGGCGGTTTGATTGGAGACATCTGAGCTTATCCTTCCCGCGCTCATGCTGGGAATAATCGGTTTCATGGTCATACTGGGCCTGTTCAACAGGGTGATTGCCAAGCTAGGCATTCGAAATTTCTACAGGCACAAAGGCCATGCGGCCATTTCAATCGCGGGCCTTCTTGTGGGGACATCGATAATCTGCGCCTCGATGGTCGTTGGGGACTCCATCGAGTATTTCATTGTCGAGGAAACGTACGATGAACTCCAGCATGTGGACCTGGTAGTTGACGGGCAGAACGGTGCCCTGTTCAATTATTCAATCTTCACGGTCCTTGAGTCCGACGGGGAGCTTGCGGCATTGACCGACGGCATCTCGCCGCTGCTGGTTGAATCCGCTACGGTCAGGCATACCGGGACACAGCAGTTCGAACCTTCTGTAAGCATAATCGGTTTCGATCCCGCCATCGATTCAGCATTCGGGAATTTCTTGCTTGAGGACGGAAGCGAGATATCGGGTGGCGGAATGGGTCAACGTGAGGCCATGATCAATCGCGCTCTGGCTGACAGCCTCGGCGCTTCACAGAGCGATGTGTTGACGCTAACCTATTCCCTCGGCTCCTATCCCTTAACCACCACGGTAGCCGAGAACATCACCGTCGTCAGGATACTGGCGGACGAGGGCAAGGCGCGGTACAGCCCGAGCTCGGGAATGGCCATGGAGGCCTACAACATATTCATGAACCTCGATGCGGTCCAGGCAATGTTCCTCCAACCCGGCATGATATCCCATGTCAAAGTTTCAAACAACGGCGGGATAGAGGATGGCGCGGAGGGAAGCGACGTCACCAAAGAAGAAATCATCAGCGCCACGAAGGACCTTAAATTCCAGGGCAGCGAGATCCTGCCGGTCTTCATGCCCAACCAGACATTTGTCCAGCTCTCCCACCCCAACATCGAGGCCGGCGGATTCTCCCTGCAGGTGAACGGGATGGACGCCGACCCGAGCAGCTACCTGCTCAACACCGAATCCGGGGTGGTTGTATTCTTCGAGCCGCTCCAGTATGGCGGCTTTGTCAGCGCGGCCTACACATTCTCCTACAACATTGATGTCTCTGCGGTCAAGCAGGACGGCATCGAGACCGCCAAACTGCTCAACGACCTCATATCCACGTTCCTCACCATATTCGGCAGCTTCGCGATAATCGCCGGCGTCATTCTCATCATCAATATATTCACCATGCTGGCCGAGGAAAGGAAGTCCGAGCTGGGGATGGCAAGGGCGGTCGGCATGAAGCGGCGCCACCTCATGCAGTCATTCCTGTTCGAAGGCCTTACATACGGAGTGATAGCCAGCGCGCTAGGGACTTTGCTGGGTGTCGGGGTCGGGGTGATGCTGATATACATGGTCAACAACTTCATTGATTTCATCAATGTCCAGCTGCCCATCCATTTCCAGATGTTCAGCCTGGTTAGCGCTTTCTCGCTCGGATTCATCATTACGTTCGGCACAATCCTCCTGACAAGCTGGAAGATAAGCAAGCTGAACATAATCAGGGCCATAAGGGGAATTGAGGAGCCGATCGGAGCCAGGAAGAACCTGGTCATGCCGATGTTGGGCGCCATGCTCCTCGCAGCAGCCGCGGCCATTTATTACCAGTACCCGGACGAGCTCATGGTGAAACTCATCGCCCCATCCGGTATCATAGCCGGCGCCGCGATGCTGCTATGGAGATGGATAGGCAACCGTGCTGCAATCACGTCGGCAAGCCTCGGGGTTTTCATTTACACTTATTATGCGATACACACATATTTCGGAGATATGGACAATGAGAACATGGACATCCTTTTCGTATTCTCGGGTGTGCTCATCGTTCTCAGCATCGTCCTGCTAATCATGTACAACTCAGGGCCGGTCATAAGGGCGATAACCGGAACTGTCGGCAGGGTGAAGGTGTGGAGGCCCACTGTGATGACCGCGGTCTCCTACCCGCTCACTAAGAAATTCAGGACCGGGATGAGCGTCGGCATGTTCGCGCTGGTCGTGTACATGATAGTGATGCTGTCCGTATTCTCCAACATGTTCGTGATAGACGTGGATGAAGAAACCCTGAAACAGGGCGGCGGCTTCGAGATAATCGCCGATGTCCAGTATCAGGTGCCGGATCTTGCAAATGCCGTCGATCCCCTCACCAACACAGTCATCACATCCCAGGCATTGGCCAGTAATGTATCGTCCTACACGAACATCATGTGGACCTACAGCCCGAAATTGAACAACACCGACGCGACGGCCTCCGCGATGGACCTTGGCGAGTTCGGGGATATGCTGGGGGGCGCCCAGATACTTGGCATTGACGGGACGTTCTACACCGGCTCGAGTTTCGCCTTCAGCAACACGATGGATGAATTTGCGACCGACCAGGAGGTCTGGGCCTCGGTCACCGCCCCGGGTTCGCGCGATGTTGTCATCAGTTACATCTACTCGATGCTGCTGGGAATCGAACCCGGAAGCCGCATCACCCTTGACAACCTGCTAGGGGTCACCAGCCAGGAGTTCAGGGTCGTGGGCACGCTGGACAACTCGCTGAATCAGATAATGGGCGTATTCATGTCCAAGGAGAACCTGGCCCAGACATTCCAGTTCCCGATGATGCCGTCGGAGCTGAATAGGAATGTGTTCATGTTCAACCTGAATGACGGATATGACGCCGAAGCCACGGCGAAGGCGCTTGAGAAGGATTTTGCCGCGGTCGGGATGAACAGCATCATAATCAGGGAGGTGGCGGAGATCACCCTTGAGACGACTTCCTCTATATTTGTCCTGTTCGAACTATACCTGGATATGGGATTGGTCGTGGGAGTCGCTGGCCTGGGCATCATAACCATCCGCTCCGTTGTCGAGAGGACGCCCGAGATAGGCATCCTGAGGTCAATCGGATTCAGGCGGGGGAATGTGAGGAACGCCTTCCTCATCGAGATTCTCTTTGTTGCGACGATGGGAGTGATAATCGGAGTCGTCACAGGCGTAATGATATCCTACGAGATATACAACACGATGGTCAGCGGTTTCGGCGGGGACATTGAGTTCGTCATTCCGTGGTTCAAGATCGCCTATGTCACAGCGATTGCCTATCTGGCGACGATTATCTGCACTATCATCCCGGCGCGCAACGCCTCGCGGGTGTCCCCGGCCGAAGCGCTTCATTATATCGGGTGAGGTCACTGCCTTGCGTAGCTGAACGCCAGCTCTTTTAGGGGCTGATGGTTTACTGCATAGATACCGAGAACGCTCAGCCTTTCAGGGC
>DAJR01000023.1 GCA_002496385.1 Methanomassiliicoccales archaeon UBA147
CCCACGAACTTGCCACTACGGGGCTATCACCCTCTTTGGCATCACGTTCCAGTGAATCTCGTGTTCGTTCGTTAGGGAAATACAGAGTCTACAACACCACATCTCCCTCTGCTTGTCGCAAAGGGATTCAGTTTGCTCTCTGCCGTTTTCGATCGCCTTTATTAACGGCATCTCGATTGATTTCTTTTCCTGCGGGTACTAAGATGCTTCAATCCCCCGCGTTCCCTATCATTACTGATTACACCTAAGTGTAGGAAGTCCCATTAGGTCACCGTTGGATCATAGGTTCCTTGCGCCTACCCAACGCATATCGCTGCTTGGCACGACCTTCATCGGTGCTCGAACCGAGCCATCCCCCAGACAGCGTAGCTAGCCACAGACTATCGGCTTGACACACGTCCAGGTTGTATATGGCGTATGACTGGGATCACAGGCCGAAAGGAAACCCTCGTGGGTTTCGCAATGTGTACCTTCCAAGTGCAGCACGGGAATGCTGCCATTTTCGGCCTCCACCCTGCCCCAAATATACGCATAAGCATATGATGGGGGGTACCGTGACAACAAGGTCACAGCCCCACTGCTAAGAACTTCCTATATATCTAGCTTTCTGTTAATTTGGAGTCCAATCCAGGCGTGTCTTCCGATAATCCGGAAAACACTTATTTCCTGCAAGCAGCGGATTTCTCCCGAAGCCCGGACAGGCCGGATCATCGGGCATTATACATATAGAAAATACTATTAATTAAATATATCTACGGGTCCCTTGCAAAGGGGGCAGTCTACGGTCAATACCACAGAGAAGAAAATGATAGAGTTCATGAGGCCGCTTTTCGGGGACATGGCAAAAGCAACCATAGACCGCCAGAAGGAAAAATTGCATCTGACGAAGGCCGAGATGACATACGATCAATACCTACAGATTGTTGAAGCCATAGCCGACTTATGTCTCAAGATGGCGGGAGCCGCGATTTCCGTAAAAGTTCGGAACGGCCTTCTGGAGATAGTGCGCACAGAAACCTCAGGGGTGAAGTGATGGCGGAATCCGAAGAAGAAACATTGAAGGCATATCGCGGGATTCCCGGCCTCAGCCAGGCCAAGGCCAAAGCGATCTATGACGCAGGGTTCCGCAATATGGCGGACCTTTCGAAGGCCACAGAGGAAGAACTTGCCGGCATCAAAGGAATCTCAAAGAAGCTTGCCGCGGAAATTTGCGAGTATCTCCGCATAGAAATTCCGGCGGAACCCCAGAAGGCAGCCAAGCCCCGTTCCGAGGACGATATCCTGTTGGATGAAGGGTTGGAACTTTACAAACAGGGAAAATGGGGCCAGGCGCTTCAAATTATCAACGATTTGATTGAAAAGAATCCCCGAAACACCGACGCCCTCCTGGCAAAGGCCGAGATATACCTGGACCGGGAGAAATTCCAGATGGCCTTGGACACCTTCGACGAGATAACCACCTTGGACCCGGAAATCGCAAAATCCTGGGTCGGGAAAGGGCGCGCCCTCATGGCCTTGGACCAGAAAACCAGGGCGATGTCCTGCTTCAAGAAAGCTCTAACCCTGGACCCCACGAATGAGATGGCCCTCGAAAAACTGGGCGAGGAGGACCGTCTGCCCACGTTCGTGGACGGCCTCGACAATATGCTTGAAGGCGGCATACCGGCAAGGCACATCGTGATGATATGCGGCCGTGCAGGTTCCATGAAATCCTCATTCGCGTATTACATGCTCCACAAGCTCTCCGAGAAGGAAGGCAGAAAGACCATCTACATGAGCCTGGAGCAGAGCAGGCGGAGCCTGATGAAGCACATGAAGAAGCTCGGCCTCAAGTCTGAAGCCGCGAAGAGCATGATTGTCAGCGACATGGACGACATGGTGGTCGTGGACATGGCCGCCCTGAGGAAGGAGACAGACTCGGGAGCCATCGAATCGATTGATTGGCTTAAATCCATACTCAACCAGCTCAAGAGCTACAAGGAGAGTTACGGCTGCGACGCGGTTGTCATCGACTCGCTCTCTGCACTTTACTCCTTGACAACATTCAAGAACCCGCGGAGTGAATTATTCTTCTTCTTCGAGAAACTTCGGGACCTGGGCATCACGGTGTTCCTCATCTCCGAGATGTACGGCGTGGAGCAGACCCAGTTCGGGTACTACGGCGTTGAGGAGTTCCTGGTCGACGGCATCATCCACATCAAGACCGAGGAATACGCGAACCGCGCCAACCTGTTCCTGGGCGTGGTCAAGATGAGGGAAACGAATCATGAACGAGACTATTTCCCGCTGATCGTCGACCAGTTTGGGTTTGGGATTGTGCGGGATTAGGGTAGGACTAATTCGGGTGCCGTGGTGCGGTCTATCTTTTCTTTTCCAGCCTCTTGACCTTCTCCGGGACATCAAGGTAGTTTTCGCCACTTACGATTGGCCTTCCTGTTTTTGTTTCCAGGTCCCGTCTTGCATCGCCAGATACGGCTCCACCATCCTTGGCCGCGTCCCTATTCTCCTCAAAACCCTGAGCATCCGCACTCCGGGCAATCTCGGTGGTGGCGGCTTCTCCCAGCATCGTGAAAATGAGTTCCAGATCGTTCATGTGATCCCTCAGGTTCTGGTTCTTCAGACCTTTGAGGACAATGTATTCGCTAGGCGTGAGCCCAAATGTGGCCTTGGAAATTTCCGCGGTCAGAATGGAAAATTCCTTATCCGTCTCTATGCCGCGCTTGTCCCATTCGTCGGTTAGTTCGTCTCGGACGGCGATTCCCCTCATTCTTTTTTCAATCCAAGCGTCCGAGTAGCTTTTCGCGCGGTACAGTTCCTTCATGCGCTTCTGGGCAAGTTCTGGATCTTCTATCTCCTGGACGCGTTCGTAACCGACCTTGGCGAGCCACCTCTTGAAAGGCTCTGCCTTCTTGGAGGGGATGGATTGGATGAGTCTGAACATGGTTTCCGTATTCGTGCAATCTGTTTCGTATAATTTTCCATCGGATGACGGCATTTTCAGTTGTCCGATTTTTGCGGACAACTCGAATCCCTCGCTGAGCAATTTTGCCTTCAGATCGTTCCAGTATTTCCTGGGTCTAGCGCTTTCCGTCAGCACCTCAATGACATCGACGATCGAGAAATGCCACTGGCCATCATGCCAAATTCTCCGGATTCCCTTGCCCTGGAACACGACCAGGGCGTTTTCCCGACTCTCATCATTCATGAGAAAAGGAATGCGTGAAAAGGTATATAAGAGAGGGGTGGGGGTGGGCGAAAGTACTAATCAGCATCCAAAGCCTGCGGGCATTTGGAATTTTATTCTCTATCCAAACCCTTCGGGATTTGGAATTTATCGGTGTCCGAACGCGGTTCGGAATTGAGGCTGGGTGTTGGAGTGCGGAGGGCGGGTGTCCGGTGCCAATGCTTGGGTCGGGTTTTATCCTGGTTGAGGCTACCCCCTCGACATCCTCACCCGCACGTCATTATCCAACCAGCATGCCCCGGCTGTGAGGCCGGGGTCTGGAACCATTCTGCATTCAAGTGCGCTTACAGATTGCATTTTCGGACAATTGCCAAACAGGGAAACCTCGGGCGTGAGCCCGGGGTCCATTTTCCAAGCTCTTGCATGGCTGACGATTCTCTCTAGCTTTTGTGGAAACACGGGCATCCGGCCGATGCAGGGGCTCCAGCACCGGGTTAAGTGTCGGTTTAAACTCCCCCCAGCCCTCACAGGTAGGGCATGGTAGGGGGGCCGGTGCAGTGGCGAGATTTTCTATAAGGGCACGTTATCGTTTCAATCAATCGAGGACCCCTTTTCTGAAAGATGACATCTACTCTATTTTTTCGATAATTATTCTCTTTCCATCTATTCTGATGTTCACGTTCTCCTTTGGTTCGAACGGAAATTGTGAATCTCTGTGGACCGCCGCTGGAATGTATATCATAATTCTGCCTTTGACTTGTTCGTGAATCTTACCTGTCCCTTCCAAGGCCATTATAACACCCAATTGTAGGTATGAAATGTTGTTATTTGAAAGGAAATAATTACAAATTATAGTTAGAAAACATATTTATATTATATAGCTAGTTTAGGTGTAGGAGATACACTATGGTAGGGACATGGAATAAAAGAGAATTGATTCGGAATACCTTGTTTTGCACATTATGCATTGTTTTTTTACTGCTATCCATACTTCCACAATCAGTACTTGCAGACACCTGCCCAACATGTTATGGAGACGGTACGGTAGATAGAACATGCACAACGTGTGGTGGCGACGGGATAATTACTCAAGATTATTCTTACACAGAAGTTGAGGAAAATGCCTGGATTAGTGGGATCATAAACAAATATGTAAATGTAGATGTAACGGTAATGAATAATGAATACTCGGCAGGAACCTTCATTCTTCAGGTAACCGCATATGATGACGACGGAAACACATACACAGGTTCCAAATCAGAAGCTATTAGTGGTGGAACGATGAAAAAAATTAGCGTCGTTATACAGGTTCCTGGAAATTTATTTAGCTCAAGCTCATTTAGATATACCGCATCAATAGATCCGCCGACGAAAAGCATATCATGCACTGCATGTGGCGGTGATGGTACAATTGATTCAATCTGTACTACCTGCGGTGGTGATGGTGAGGTATCTGGTTCAACATGGGATGACGATCCATATGACTCTTATGGTGAGGATACGGATTGGGAACCTATACTTTGCATCTCAGGAATTATTCTAGTGATTGTCATAATTGCTAGTGTTGCATATGCCGCCACACGAAAAAAGAATACCAACGTACCACCGCCTCCACCCGTCCAACAAAATGCCTCGCAGAGATATTGCGCAGGATGTGGAAGAATTATTCCGCCAGACAGTATTATGTGCCCGTATTGTGGAAGATAATCGGCATAATTATTAAAAATCATCCACCATCACCCTCAGCATGCCCGGCACCGCCCCAATCGCCGTCGCCGTCTCCATCGAGATGCCTTTCTGAGTTATGTCCAGGTGGTATTTTCCGATTTTGAAAATATCCTTGGGCAACCCATGCGGGCCCAGCCCGAACAGCAGGAGGACTGATTGTCCACTTTTCACCATGTCGGCCACCTTCCTCGGGGTCACCGAGCACCCCGGCTCCGGTTTCCTGGTGGTGATGATGACCTCGCCGAACTGCGGGGGAAATCCTTTGGCCGGTTTATCGAAGATTGAAAATCGCCCTGCCTTGGCCAGCTCAATCAAATATTCCCCCCCATCCCCGATCGTGGTGGTTGTCGAAAGCCACTCGACAATTTCCTGGGGCGTGCGCATTTCCTTCTCATAAGGGAATCCGAATGTGGCAAGGTTGCAGCCGAATGCGAGGGCCACAGGTCCGGACCTGGCCAGCACCCGGCGGTGCGCCTCGCGAAACTTGTTGGGGTCATAGGTGTTGTAGAGTCCGATCGTCATCCTTCCGGGCATGAGGCACCCCATTCCCAATGTTAAAATAGACTTTTCTCCTATTCCGGCGGGATGACGGCGAAGATCATTGATGGAAAGGACACCGCCCAGGAAATCATGGAGGGGCTGAAGCCACGGATAGGCGCTTTGGTGAAGAAAGGAATATACCCCGGTCTCAGCGTGATAATCCTCGGAGAGGACCCCGCGTCGCTGTCCTATGTGAAAAGCAAGGGCAAGGCATGCGAGAAACTGGGCATGCGCTCGGAGACCATCATGCTCTCCGAAAAGACAACACAGGCCGACCTCATGACAGTGATTCGAAATCTCAATGCCAACCCCAAGGTCCACGGCATACTGGTGCAGCTTCCCCTGCCCAAGCATATCGACGAGGACGCCGTCCTGGAAGCCATCGATCCTGAGAAGGACGTGGATGGCTTTTCCCCTATCAACATGGGCCGCCTTCTCGCGGGGCGCGATTGTTTCAAGCCATGCACGCCGAACGGCGTCATGGAGCTCATGGCCAGGCACGGGATCGACCCTGCGGGAAAGCATGCAGTGATACTCGGCCGCAGCAATATCGTGGGCAAGCCCATGGCCGCGCTCCTTGTCCAGAAGAAGAAAGGCGCCGATGCCACCGTCACCATTTGCCATTCCCGAACAAAAAACATTGCCGCGTTGACGAAGAAAGCAGACATCCTGATTGCAGCCATCGGCCGCCCCGAATTCGTGAAGGCTGCCATGGTGAAGAAAGGCGCCGTCGTGATAGACGTGGGGATAAATCGCGTCGAAGATAAAGCGGCGGAGAAGGGCTACAGGCTGGTCGGCGATGTGGATTTTGAAGCGGTCAAGGACGTGGCGAAGGCCATCACCCCAGTCCCGGGCGGCGTCGGCCGCATGACGATCGCCATGCTCATGCTCAACACAGTCCAGGCTGCCGAGAATCTGTCAGGCAGGAATCGCGGGCTATAAGTTTTTAAACCCCGAAATCCATATACCATCGGGGCGAATAATGGCAGATATGCGTCTTAAGGTTGTGGCTAGCAGCATCGACGGAAAAGGCATCGCAAAGCTGGACAGCGACAGCTGCCGCTCGCTGAAACTCGGGGATGGCCAGCAGATCATCGTTACCTATGGCGCTAAATCCCTGGAGCTTTTTGCGAAGCCGGACACGGTCTTTTCCCCTGCCACCATCCGGCTGATGAAGGTTGACATGAACACGCTGCGGGTAGAAACCGGCATGGAGGTCACCATTGCCAAGAAGAACGGCAGCGTCCCCGCGGAAAAGCCTGCCAAGGCCCCGAAGGGAAAAGGAAAGAAGAAGTCCAAGGCCAACGCAGCATCGCTTGACAGGTTCTGAATATTAAACAGTGTCTCCCTTTTTAATGCTCTTCAGGTCGTCTCCGGACCAGTCGTACACAAGGCGCTTCCTGCCCTTCCAGACTCCCTTCTGGAGAAGGTATCCGACAAGGAGAGGCAAAGCGATGGTCGCTTCCATGTTCACGGTCCGGTGCGTCGCGTCGGTGTGTACCTTGCCCCAGCTCTGCGCCTCCTCGAGCGTCGAGCCCGAGAGTCCGCCCCAGTGTGGCGAGTCCGTCGTCACCTGGATTGCGTAAGAATGCCCGTCGATGCCCCTGTCGAACGTGTAGTTGGCCATGACCACCGCGTCATTCACCCAGTTCTTCGGCGTGCCGCCGCCGATGTATATCGCTGCGGTCTTCTTCGACATGGCGATTATCTTGAGTATCTCGTAATTGTCCTTAATGGAGTCCAGCGTGACCCTCTGCTTCTTTAGGTTGTCCTTGTAGTACACCGTGAGGCCGATGCCGATGGAGGAGTCGTTCAGCGCCGGGGAGAACACCGGGACCCCGTACTTCCTGGCAGTGTGGAGGATCGAACTCTCATCGTCCGTAATGGAGCCCATAAAATCGAGGATCTGGCGACTGGAGTAGAGCCCCGGCTTGAGCTTCTTCTCCAGCATCTTTCCGATGTATTTGTCGGTTTTTTCGAACATGTCCTCGTCCACATATGTGTCGTATATCCTGTCGATTTTCAGGTCATGGAGAACCTTGTCGTCCGCTGTCGGCGTGCCGACATAATGCTGACCGCCCATAGCCTGGTAAAAGTCCTGGTACATCACCGCGCCGGTGCTGGCGATCGCGTCCACAAGTCCATACTTAATCATGTCGCGGATGACCTTCCTCATCCCGCCCGCTATCAGGGCGCCGGAGAGCCCTACGATTATCGTGGGGCGCTCTTTGTCCATGAGCATTTTCTCCCAGACCCTGGCGCATATCCCCAGGTTGCGGCTCTGTATGCTGCTTCCCTGGAATGCGGTGACCAGCTGGTCTATTGTCTGGATGCGTTCCATGTCTATCTGGTTGACCGGGGTGCGAAGTATGTCCGACTTCTTCATGGTAAAAGTCCTTCCATAAACCATTATCAAACTCACATATTTAGTGTTTATCCAAGTGTAACAAAATTTATTAAACCGCAGAGGCTACTGACCCCGGCCAACCCCGAGAGCGCAATCATCCGGAATTCTGCGGAAGGGGGCGGAGGTTCATCATGGCATCGGTCAAGAACGCGGTAGGCCGCGAAATCCCAACGGAGCTGGAAGGTCGAAAGCTGAAGCCCTATCGGGGTCTTTTCAAAACATACCCGAGGGGCAGGAAGGCCGCAGGCTATTTCGGGAGGAACAAACCCGGGGACAGGAAGCTTCTGGAATCCATCGATGAGGCGATACACGCATGCAAACTGAAGGACGGCCAGACAGTGAGCTTTCACCATCACCTCAGGGACGGCGATTATGTCGTGAACATGGTGATGAAGGCAATCGCTGAGCATGGGCTCAGGGACATGGTGGTCGCACCGTCGGCTCTGTTCCCCTGCCATGAGCCGCTCGTGGAATTGATAGACCAAGGGGTCATCCGCAGCATCGAGGGAAGCGTCAACGGTCCCATCGGGGATGCGATTTCCCATGGGCGCATGAAAGGCCTCAACATCCTCAGGTCGCACGGTGGCCGCGTCAGGGCAATAGAATCCGGCGAGCTCAAGATCGACGTTGCGTTCGTTGGCGCACCGACTGCAGACGCCCAGGGAAACATGAACGCCCTGCACGGGAAGAGCGCATGCGGGTTCCTGGGATATGCCGTTGCAGACTCCATATTCGCGAAAAAGGTGGTGGCAATAACGGACAATCTGGTGGATTACCCGGCACTTCCGATACAGATCGCAGCCGATTACGTGGATTATGTGGTGAGCGTGCCCAGCATCGGGGATAACCAGAAGATAGTCTCTGGCACCACCAAGATCGCCACCGACCCGCAGAAGACAGGGATTGCAATGGCGGCCCTGGACCTGATGGTTCATGCAGGGATGGTAAAGGACGGAATGTCCTACCAGGCCGGGGCGGGCGGCATATCGCTCGCCACCACGAAGTTCCTTGGCGACTACATGAAGGCGCACAACATCGTCGCAGCATGGATGGACGGCGGCGTGACCGAGCACCTTATCCAGATACAGAGGAACGGCAACTGCAAGGCGATCCTCAACGGCCAGAGCTTTGACGTGCTCAGCGTGACAGACATGCTGACCAACCCCAACCATGTCCCGATAACCCCCAACTACTATGCCAATCCCTGGAACAAGGGCGCGCTCGTCAACATACTGGACACAGTCGTTCTCGGGGGCACGGAAGCAGACATCGACTTCAACATCAATGTCAACACCCATTCCGACGGCAGGCTGCTCCACGGCATAGGCGGGCACCAGGACACGGCAGCCGGTGCCAAGCTATCTATCATGATGATGCCGGTTTTCCGCAAGACCAACGCCATCATCCGGGACCGCGTGACTACAGTTTCAGCGCCCCACCATTCAGTCGATGCCATTGTGACCGACCAGGGCATCGCAGTCAATCCAGCCAGGAAGGACCTGCTGAAGAAGCTCAGGGGCAGCCCGGTGAAGCTGGTGGACATAAAGGAACTTAGAGACATTGCTTACGCTGAGGCCGGAAAGCCCGAAGAACCCCATTACCTGGACAGGATCGTTTCCGCGGTCCAGTTCAGGGACGGTACCTATCTCGATGTGATAAGACAGGTGAAGGAGTAATCAGATGGCCGAGAAATGGGACACCAAGATAACAAGGGTCGAGCCGGACCGCCTGCTGATATACGGCTATCCGCTCAAGGACCTTGTCGAGCGCAAGACCCTCCTGGACGTGGCCCATCTCCTTGCAGCCGGCGACCTGCCCGACGTGAGGACCCGCGAGCAGTTACGGAAGATTGCACTCCAGGGCGCGATGCTCCCCTCTCCGCCGGTCGAGAGGAATCCCAAGGAGGACATCTCCAAGAGCCTGGCCAAATGCATCCTGATGGACGAGGAGCTGGTCGCATACCCCGACCGTCCCACCAAGAAGACAGCCTTCGCACTCGGCAGGATGGCCCGTTACCTTGCCAAACTGAACAATGCCGAATCGGCCATCGCCGATCTAACTGGTGACGAGGCCTTCTCCATAGTCCTATACAAGGTTTTCACCGGCCGGCCCGAGACCGATGCCGCCAAAGCAAGGCTTTTGGAGGCGATGATAACGGCATGCGTGGACCACGGCGTCACGCCCCCGTCAGCCCAGGCGACCATAATCGCATCGTCCACCAGGGCGTCCTTCGAGGTTTGCATAGCCCAGGGCGTCGGCGCCATAACCGATGTTCACGGCGGCGCAGGGACCAAAGCCGCAGCTTTCTTCTGGGAATGCACCGAGAACTCGCGCGATGTCAGCCTCAAATCAATAATCGAGGACTATGCCAGGCAGAAGAAGCGCATACCCGGGTTGGGGCACAGGGTCCACAACAACGACCCCCGGCGCGATGTACTCTGGAATCTGGCAATCGCCTCCAAGGTAGCGGGTGCCAATGTCGAGATGTCAAGGAACATATCCAGGGTGTTCACCGAGGTCACGGGAAAGAGCCTCCCCATCAATGTCGACGGGGTAATCGGGGCGATCGTGGCCGACCTCCGCCTGGACCTTTCCGCGGCGAAGTCCGTGTTCATACTCGGCAGGGTGGCGGGCCTATCAGCACACCACTATGAGGAACTCACCCGGCCTCAGATGAGACAGATCTCATTCGAGGATGCGGTTTACAAAGGCCCCGGCGAAAGGGCGGTGCCCGGGGGGGTATTGTTATAGAGCAGATGAACCCGCTGAAGCACTGGATGTCAATGTATCCCGACAAGTTCGCGGAAGAAGACAGGATATTCAGCGGCATCCACAGGGGGGACCGCATATTCATAGGAACGGCCTGCGCCGAGCCCCAATACCTTGTCCAGGCCTTCATCAATTACATCGAGAGGAACCCGAACCAGATATTCGACGCCGAGATATTCAATGTCTGGACATTGGGAGTCGCCCCCTACAACGATGCCAAGTTCAAGAACAATTTCCGCCAGAATTCATTCTTTATATCGGCCAGTACCAGGGAAGCAGTGAACGAGGGGCTTGCAGATTACACCCCCACATTCCTCTCCGAAATCCCCGAGCTATTCAGAAAGCGGGCGATACCTCTCGACGTGGCCCTTGTCCAAACCACCCCGCCGGACCGGCACGGGTTCATGAGCTTCGGCGTAAGCGTGGACATAGTCAAGGCCGCGGTGGACGCCGCCACAGTTGTGATTGTCCAGGTAAACCCGGCCATGCCCCGTACCCACGGGGACGGGTACATCCACATTAGCCAGGTGGATTACGTCATCATCCGCGAAGAGCCCATCCTCACATACCTTGACGACGCGGACGACGACATAGCCCACAAGATAGGCAGCTATGTTTCCAAGCTAGTGGAGGACGGGGACACCATCCAGGTAGGCTACGGCGCCCTGCCCAATGAAATTTTGCGCAACCTCAAGGACAAGAAGCACCTGGGGATTCACACCGAGCTGATAAGCGACGGCCTGGTCGAGCTGATACAGGCCGGCGCGGTCGACAATTCCATGAAGACCATCAACAAGGGCAAGTCGGTCGCCACTTTCTGCATGGGGACCAAGTCGGTGTATGACTTTGTCCACGATAATCCCTCAGTCCAGTTCAGGACCATAGATTACACCAATGACCCGCTGATTATTGCCCAGCACGACAACATGGTCGCCATCAACAGCGCCCTGGAGATAGACCTCACTGGCCAGGCGACGGCCGAGTCCCTCGGAAAGAAATTCTACAGCAGCGTGGGGGGCCAGGCAGATTTCATGAGGGGCGCGATGCTGGCAAGAAACGGAAAGACCATTCTGACCATACAATCGACCGCCGACAACGGCAACATTTCAAGGGTCGTGCCATACCTCAAGGAAGGGGCCAGCGTCACACTCCACCGCGGCGATGTCCACTACGTCATCACGGAATACGGGATTGCATACCTGCACGGCAAGAACATCCGCGAGAGGGCGATGGAACTCATCTCGGTCGCGCACCCGAAGTTCCGCCCGGAGCTGATAAAACAGGCGAAGGCGCTCAACCTAATCTACAGCGACCAGGCATTCATTCCCGGGAAGAAGGGCGAGTACCCCGAAGCGCTGGAAACCTACAGGACCACCGACCAAGGCCTGGAGATTCTTCTCAGGCCGGTGAAGATGAGCGACGAACCGCTCGTGAAGGAGTTCTTCTACGACCTGTCTGACAAGAGCATGTACAGGCGTTTTCTCTCTGTGAGGAAGGATATGCCCCACGAACGCCTTCAGGAATTCGTGATAATCAACTACATGAAAGAGATGGTGATCGTCGCAACCGTCGGGAGCGAGGGCAAGGAGAAGATAGTCGGCATAAGTCAGTACGGCATCAACGAGGGCACGCACACCGCGGAGGCCGCGTTCGTTGTTAGGGACGACTACCACGGAAAGGGCGTGGGCCATGAACTGCTCAAGTACCTCACCTATCTGGCAAAGAAGAACGGCCTGCTCGGGTTCACCGCCGAGGTGCTCGTCGAGAACACACCGATGCTCAGGCTGTTCGAGAAGATGGGCTTCAACATCGAGAAGCGCTCCAGCTCCGGCGTTTACGAGATGAAGATGCTGTTCAGGGAGGCCTGAACATGGACCTCCCCGACATCAAATACCTCTTCGAGCCGAGGTCTGTCGCGGTCATAGGCGCTTCCGGGGAGAAGAACAAGGTCGGCTGCAAGCTCATGGAGAACATGATGTCCATGGACTTCAAGGGGAAGATATATCCAGTCAACATCAAGGGCGGCGACATCATGGGGCTGAAGGTCTGCACGGACCTGGGGGAGATAGAAGGCCCGGTTGACATGGCCGTGATAGCCATACCCGCGAAATTCGTCTTCGGCGCAGTCGAGTCCTGCGCAAAGAAAGGCGTGAAGTTCCTTGTCATAATCACCTCGGGCTTCTCCGAGGTCGGGAACAATGCCGAAGAGAGGAGGATCGTCGAATACGCGCACCAACATGGGATGCGGGTCCTGGGTCCCAACATATTCGGGATATACTCGGGGAAGGTCGGCCTCAACGCCACTTTCGGTCCCAGGGACGTGAACCGGGGCAATGTTGCAATAGTGACCCAGAGCGGCGCCCTGGGCATCGCGATGATAGGCAAGACCGCCACGGAGAACATTGGCCTGAGCACGATAGTCTCGGTCGGCAACAAAGCGGACATTGAAGAGGCCGAACTGCTGGAATACCTGATTGACGACGACCAGACCAAGATCATCATGCTCTACATCGAGGGAGTTCACAGGGGCGAGAGTATGGTCGCCCTCCTAAAGAAGGCCACCAAGAGGAAGCCAGTGATAGTCATCAAGTCCGGAAGGTCAAAGAGGGGTGCGCTGGCGGCGGCCTCGCACACCGGCGCGCTTGCCGGGGCGGACGAGATATTCGACTCCATAATGAAGCAGTGCGGCGTGCTACGGGCCGAGAGCCTCCAGGAGGCCTTCAACTGGTGCAAGTTCCTTGCCAACACACCTGTTCCGAAGGGCAGGAGCACCGTGATAATCACGAACGGCGGCGGCGTGGGGGTGATGGCGACCGATGCCTGCGAGAAGCACAAGGTCGACCTGTTCGACGACGCCGTCGCCACCAAGGAGATATTCGGCTCAGTCACCCCGGACTTCGGATCCACGAAGAACCCCATCGATATCACTGGCCAGGCATTGGCCCATCATTACGACGGCGGCCTGGGCGCCGCCCTCAGGGACGAACGGATAAATGCGGTTATCGCACTGTACTGCCAGACCGCTGATTTCGACAGGACAACTTACGTCAATATGATAATGAAGAATGTCAAGGAGTACAGGGAAGGCGGCAAGCCCATAGTATTCTCGCTGGTCGGCGGCGAGGAGGTCGAGAACTGCATCAGGGAGCTCAGGCGCTCTGGCGCTCCTGTATTCGGTGATGTTTATGAAGCGGTCCAATGCTTCGGAGCACTGTTCAGGCACCATGACCATCTCTCTCGCTCGGCCGAAGAGCCAGAGGAGCCTGACATGGATGTCGGATGCATGCATGACATAATATCCGGCGTCAGGGCGGATGGGCGCACCTTCCTGCTCTCCCATGAGGCCCAGGCACTGATGAACGCAGCGGGAATCCCAGTCCCTCAGAGCAAGATAGCCGCCAACATCAGGGAGGCAATAGAGTTCGCAGAGAAAATCGGGTACCCTGTGGTCATGAAGATCGCTTCGAAGGACATCATACACAAGAGCGATGCGGGCGGCGTGGCGCTCGACCTTCTGAACAAGGAGGAGGTCATGGACGCCTACCAGGCCATCATCCGCAATGCGAGGAAATACAAGCCGGACGCAGTGATAAAGGGCGTCGAGATAGTCAGGATGATAGAGAAGGGCACAGAGACCATCATAGGTGCGAGGAGGGACAGGGCATTCGGCCCTGTCATCATGTTCGGGCTGGGCGGGATATACGTGGAGGTGCTGAAGGACGTGGCATTCCGCGCCCTACCGCTGGACCGCAGGGAGATAATAAGCATGCTCAAGGACATCCGCTCCTACTCCCTGCTGCTCGGGGTCCGCGGGGAAACCCAGCGCGACATCGGGAGCATCGTCGACACAATAATTAAATTGGGGAAGGTCATACGAAAATGCGGGGATATTTCGGACATCGAGATAAACCCGCTCGCGGTCTACGAGCAGGGGCAGGGCGCCATGGCGGTAGACGTCAGGATATTACTGGGTGACAGCAACAGGGGTGAAAAGAAATGAAACCAAGAATCGTGTTCGCATCAATGAGCGAGAGCGCGGGAAAGACCAGCATGATAGTCGGGCTCGGCAGGGCGCTGGGAAAGAGGATCGGATACATGAAGCCGATGGGCGACCGCCTCCTCTACCAGAAGAAGCGGCTCTGGGACTATGATTCCGCGCTGGTCACCAACATTTTCGGACTGAAGGGCAAGCCCGAGGATATCACAATGGGCTTCGAGCATTCCAAGCTCGGCTATATGTACGACGATGATGCCAGGAAGAAAAAGCTACTCGAAATCGCATCGGCGATCGAAAAGGACTGCGACATCCTGTTCGTGGAATCCGGGCGGAACCTCCGTTACGGTAGTTCGGTCAACCTGGATGCCATCTCAGTCGCCAAGGACCTGGATGCGAAGCTGGTGATAGTCCTGGCCGGCACCGATGATACGATGATGGACGACATCGCCTTCATAAAGCGAACAGTCAACCATCAGGGCGTCAAGCTGATGGGCGTGATCATAAACAAAGTTGCGGATGCCGATGACTTCACGGCGACGCATGTGGATGCCATCAAGGCAACCGGGATAGACGTGCTCGGCATGATCCCCCACCAGGAAACACTCACCCAGTTCTCGATGAACTACCTGGCTGACATGCTGTTCGCAAAGGTGCTTGCCGGCGACGACGAGCTTCTCAAACCCGTGAAGAACATATTTGTGGGTGCAATGTCTGCGTCAGCCGCCCAGAGGGAGCCGGCCTTCAAGAAGGAAGGGAAACTGATAATCACCAGCGGCGACAGGAGCGATATCATTCTTGCGGCGTTGGAATCCGACACGGCCGGTATAGTCCTCACAAACAACATCCTCCCGTCATCCAACATAATTTCCAAGGCGGCATCGGTCAAGATCCCTCTCTTGCTGGTCCACACGGACACCTTCCTCGTGGCCAAGCAGGTGGACGACGCCGTCCCGCTTTTGACAAAGGACAGCACGGCCAAGATAGAATTGCTCGAGCAAACCGCGCAGAAGCTGGCCCTTGACAAGTTCAGATAAACGGTCTATCTGCCCGGCGGAATGAAATCGTGCAAATCCGCAATCTGCGGATTGCGCTTGCCCTCCGTGACAAGGCACATGTTGACATCTATCATCACAGGCTTGTCAAGGAGATGGTCGTCATATATCATCCTTAGGGTGTCGTAATAGCGCCTGGCAGTCGCGTGGTCTGGCGCGGAGAACCTGAGCACCCAATCGAACTCCCCGTTGACATAGAAGAAATTGGTCAGCCGCACATTCTGCTTCTTCGGCCCTTCCCCGACCAGCCGCATCAGCAGCGTGTTAACCAGTCCCTCGTTCATGGGCTTGGTCTTCATCAGCACTATGTAGCATACATGGCCCAGCCGCTTCTCGTCCAGGACCGCAGTGTAGCCCCAGATGACCCCGTCGTCCTCCAGTTGCTTCTTCTTGCGCCATACTTTCTGGCGGTATGTCCCGAGGTCCCTGGCTATCTCCATATCGCTCCTTGTCGGGTCCTCCAGCAGGGCGGCCACTATCCTGTTGTCCAGACTCTCTTTTTTACCGACCGTCTCATTTTCAGTCATTCCTTCACCTTTTGTTACATTTCTGTATTACAACATTCTTTATCTGTCACTCTCATATATAATTAATGGAGGTGAATGAAGTGCAGAAGAAGACGGAAATGGACTACGAGAAGATCACAATCTATCCCTTCGATTACGACGCCGAGAAGCGCGAGCAGCTTCACACCCAGCTCAAGAAACTCGGCATCAAGTTCAGCTACGAGAACTGGAACTGAATGAATTTCATGCGGGCAGCGTGGGCTAATTAGAATATTTATTGCAGAACAGTGCCTCTTTCTCCTATAAAATGTATTTATAAGCATCAGTTCATTGCACATTAATTATTGCTCAAATAGGCAATATATTTAAATACTTCTTCTCATATGTGCATATTATGCCCGGAAGACGCGGAAGACACAGATGCCCCAGGTGGGTCACGGATGTGCCGGAAGTGCAATTTTTCAAACCCGCTGGCGTGCCCCTGAGAACGCTGCAGGTGGTCGAATTGACCATCGAAGAACTTGAGACAATCCGCCTTGTGGACCTTGACGGTCTCACACAGGAGCAAGCGGCGGTTTCAATGGGGGTTTCCAGACGGACACTCTGGAACGACCTGATGGCCGCCCGAAAGAAGGTGGCCTTCGCCCTGGTCAATGGCCAGGCGATACAGATCCGGGGAGGCGCCTACGCAGTCGCCGGGCAAACAGAAGAAAGGAGGAAATGAACATGCCATACGGAGACAGAACAGGACCCTGGGGACAGGGACCGATGACCGGCCGAAGGGCCGGATACTGCGCAGGAAACGATCGTCCAGGATATGCGAGCCCAATCGTGGGCCGCGGTTTTGGAATGGGTTACGGCCGTGGAATGGGTCGCGGGAGAGGCTTTGGCCGGGGGTTCGGCAGGGGCTACGGCCGCGGTTTCGGCTACGGTCCGGCTTCGGAGCCGCCCGACTATTACCCGGCCAGGACCATACCGGTCCACAGGGAACCTTCGCCCGAGGAGGAGAAGATATTCCTTGAGAACCTGGTAAAGGACCTGGAAGCGGAACTGGAGGACGTGAAGGCGCGAATGAATGAACTGGCGAAGAAGGAGTAGTCAGTTCTCTTTATTTTTTGTGATTGAATGAACGGAAACATCGCCGGCGGAAACACGATCGAGAAAAACCTCGAAAGCATAGGTGACATACTGGTCGTGATGAGCGGCAAGGGCGGTGTTGGAAAGACAACGGTGGCTGTCAACCTCGCATGTGCATTGGGCGCACGCGGGAAATCCGTCGGGATACTTGATGCTGATTTCCACGGGCCCAATGTCCCGATGATGCTGGGAATGGAAGGCGGCACTCTCATGGCCGATGGCGAGTCCATCGTTCCGATGATGGCGTTCAACGGTATGCCAGTCATGTCCACGGCATTTCTGATAAGCAATCCGGACATCCCCGTGATATGGCGCGGCCCGATGAAGATGCAGGTAATCAATCAGTTCCTGGGCCAGGTGCGATGGGGCAAATTGGATTACCTTGTCATAGACCTTCCGCCCGGGACAGGTGACGAATCGTTGAGCATAGCCCAGCAGATTCCCAGGGCGAAAGCCATCATTGTCACGACGCCGCAGGATGTGGCGCTGCTGGATTCCAGGAAAGCCGTGACCTTTGCCAGGCAACTCAAGATGCCCGTTCTCGGGATGATAGAGAACATGAGCGGTATGGAATGCCCGCACTGCGGCAAGGACATTGACCTGTTCAAGACGGGCGGCGGCGAGAGAGCCGCTGCCGAGATGGGCGTTCCATTTCTCGGCAGGCTTCCGTTGGACCCCCGGACTGTTGTGTCCGGGGATTCCGGGAAGCCTATCATGGCCGGGGACCTCGGGAGCAGCGTCGCGAAGGCGTTCAGTGAAATAGTGGAAAGAATCGAGGACAAAGGAGGAAATTGACATGAACGGAAATGGACAGGGCAGGGGAAACCGGGCCGGAGGCCAAGGCCGCGGGATGGGCACCGGCCAGGGACTGGGCGGAACATGCGTCTGCCCGAAATGCGGATATAGCGAACAGCACCAGAGGGGCGTGCCGTGCTTCGAGGTTAGATGCCCGAAGTGCAATATGCAGTTGATAAGAGGCAAATGAGAAATTTGGAGGTATGAAAAATGAAACAGGCAGACATCGTAATTGTGGGCGGAAGCGCGGCCGGGGTCCCGGCGGCAATTACCGCGAGAAGGCATTATCCAGACAAGAGCATCTTGCTGGTGAGAAAGGAACAACAGGTATTGATACCGTGCGGAATACCGTACATATTCGGAACAGTCGGAAAGCCCGAGAACAATCTCATCCCAGACAAGTCCCTGATTGACAACAAAGTCGAAATATTCGTGGACGAGGTCACTGGCATAGACAAAGCCGGGAAGACGCTGTCGACCGCAGGCGGCGAGACAATAGGGTATGACAAACTCGTCCTCGCAACCGGCTCCGAGCCTCTGGTTCCGCCGATTCCGGGCATGAACAAGGAAAATGTCTTCCCGATAAAGAAGGACATCGAATACCTTAGAAATTTCCAGAGCACGCTTGAGGGCGTGAAGGACTTGGTCGTCCTGGGCTGCGGTTTCATAGGCGTGGAATTCGCAGACGAATGCAAGAAGAACAGGGACATCAATGTCACGATAATCGAGATGCTGAACCAATGCCTTCAGATTGCATTCGGGGAGAGCGCCTGCAAATGCTGCAAGGAGATTGAGGACGCCCTGAAGAACCGTGGTATAAACATTGTCACCGAGGCGAAGCTGGAAGAGGTGCTCGGGGACGACAAGGTCACAGGTGTCAAACTGTCCGACGGCAGGGTGATCAAGGCAGACGCTCTCATTGTCGGCATCGGGGTGAAACCGAACATCGCGCTCGCCAAGGCCGCAGGCCTGGAGACCGACCCCGGGTTCGGCATAAAAGTCGACACGAACCAGAGAACGACCGACCCCAACATATTCGCCGTGGGAGACTGCGCCAGTAAGTTCTCCTTCTTCTCCGGGAAACCGTCCAAGTTATGGCTCGCCTCCATAGCCACGCATGAGGCCAGGATAGCCGGTGCCAATCTGTTCAAGACCAGGCGCATCAACCAGGGCGTGATAGGCGTGTTCTCGACCGCGATAGACGGGTTAACCGTCGGCATGGCCGGAATGAGTTCGAAAGGCGCGGAGGAATTCGGATTCGAGGTTGTCACCGGAGAAGCGGAAGCTCCCAACAGGCATCCCGGGGGAATGCCGGGCATGGCAAAAATGTGGGTACGCCTTAACTTCAACAGATCGAACGGCGAGATAATCGGCGGAGCGGTCTGCGGCGGCTCAAGCGCCGGCGAGGTCATAAACATAATCAGCGCCTGCATTCAGAAGAAGATGACGGCCGACGACATAGCAACATTCCAGATTGGGACGCATCCTGCGGTCACAGCATCGCCCATCGCCTACCAGTTGGTGAACGCGGCCGAGATGGCTTTGAAAAACATGAGGTAATGCGCATGAAAATCGCAATAACATCGACAGGAAAGGAATCAGATGCCCAGATGGACCCAAGATTCGGCAGATGCCAGTACTTCATCATACTGGACCCGGACACGATGAAGTTCACGGCACATGACAATGCCGGCACGATGCAGAGGGGCGGTGCCGGGCCCATGGCAGCCAAGGCGATATCCGACCTTGGCGCTGAAATACTCATAACTGGCGATGTGGGGCCCAATGCCTTTGACGCACTCAAAGCCGCCGGGATAAAGGCCTACATTGGCGCAAGCGGCACGGTCAGCCAGGCAGTTCAGCAGTGGAAGGACGGAAAGCTCAGCGAGGCCGGGACTGCGAGCGTCGCATCCCACGCAGGAATGAGGTGATTTGATGAAAGTTTGCATACCGACGATGGGAGACAGGGGAATGGATGAATCCGTGGGCGAGCATTTCGGAAGGGTTCCGACCTATACGCTTGTCAACACCGAAACAGGAGAAGTCAAGGTCATCCAGAACACCACAACACACATGG
Source organism: Methanomassiliicoccales archaeon UBA147 (assembly GCA_002496385.1). Classification (GTDB taxonomy): domain Archaea; phylum Thermoplasmatota; class Thermoplasmata; order SG8-5; family SG8-5; genus UBA147. Next base: position 20,193 of record DAJR01000023.1, read on the forward strand.
GCGGCACAGGATATGCGCCGGACCTGATTTCGCAGCACGGCGCGGAAGTGATGCTGTGCGGAGGCCTGGGCAGAAAGGCCATCCAGATGTTCGAAGAAAAGGGCATCATGGTCTATGTCGGCGCAAGCGGCACAGTGGCTGATGCGATCAACCACTGGAAGGCCGGGCAGTTGCAGGCAGCCACCAATGAGACGGCGTGCCAGCAGCACGCATTTCGGGGCGAGGGCCACGGAGACGGCCACCACCATCACCACGAGTGAGGGGGCCTGAAGACGTCCCTTGCCTATGGCCCGGTACCTTCAAGGAGGTTCGGGCGCTCGATAGGGGTGAGCCCCATTCCTCCCAAGGCTTGCACCTACTCATGCATATATTGCCAGCTCGGACACACTACCGATCTGAGAGTGGCGAGGGACAGGTTCTTCGATCCCGCCCGGATTGAAAATGACATCGAAACCGCGGTTCTGGCCTGTAAAGAGAAAGCGGATTTCATAACGATGGTCGGAGACGGAGAGCCAATATTGTCCACGGACATCGGCCGGCTGATATCATACTGCAAGCGCCGATGGGACATCCCGGTAGGCGTGATAACCAACGGCTCACTGCTCTGGGATAACGAGGTAAGAAGCCAGCTTCATGAGGCAGACATTGTCTCAGTGACTGTTTCCGCCGGCGAGGAGTCCGAGTTCAGGAAGATACACAGGCCGCATGGTAAACTGAAATTTCAAAAGGTAATGGACGGGATGCGTGAGTTCAGGAAAGATTTCAATGGAAAATTATGGGCGGAGGTCATGCTGGTCGCAGGCCTGAATGACTCAGACGGGGTTCTGCATTCAATCAAGGAACAATTGGATTCAATATCCCCTGACAAAATCTTCATCGCAACGCCCACGAGACCGCCGGCCGAGAGCTGGGTAAGGCCGCCCGGAACCGACAGCATCCTGAACGCCGCCGCCATCCTCAACGGGTCGATAGAGATGACATTGCCGGAAACTGGAAACTTCGCAATAACCGGCGACGTAAAACATATTTCTGATACGATATTGCAGTTATGTTCCAGGCATCCGATGATGGAGCACCAGCTTAGGGAGATAGAGGGGCAATTGGACACGATATTCGTGGACGGGATGATTGCGGATGGGCTTGTGATATGGAAACCGCATATGGGCATCCGATACCTTGTGCCAAATAATATGAAAGGGAGGCAAACATAATGGGCATGAAAATTGCAATAGCAAGCGGCAAGGGCGGGACAGGCAAGACAACCGTGGCGGTGAACCTGGCGCTGAGCCTGGGGAATGTCCAGCTCATCGACTGCGATGTGGAGAATCCGAACGGCCACCTGTTCCTGGGAAAGGAACTGGAAGAGGTAGAACCCGTGAATCTGACTGTACCGCTCATAGACAAGGCAAAATGCACGAACTGCGGGAAGTGCGCCGAGTTCTGCCGCTACAACGCTCTGGTCACGATCAAACAGGCCACACTTTTCTTCCCGGAGATGTGCCACGGCTGCGGCGGCTGCACCCTGGTCTGCCCGGAGAACGCCATCAGCGAAGTTCCCAGGCCCATCGGCAAGATTTACCATGCAGATGTCGCGGGGATGGATTTCTGGTCAGGGCTGCTGAACATAGGCGAGCCCATGGCCACGCCTGTCATAAAGCGGCTGAAATACCATGTCGCTGCCTCGAGAACCGTGATACTGGACTCCCCCCCGGGCACTGCCTGCCCGGTGATTGAAACCATGTCCGACGCAGATTTTGTGATACTTGTAACCGAGCCCACACCATTCGGCCTTCACGACCTGAAACTGGCCGTCGAAGTGGTCCGGCTTCTGGGAATTCCCTTCGGCGTGATAGTTAACCGCATGGGCTCGGGAGACGACAGGGTCCAGAGGCACTGCGGGGAAGAGGGCATTGAAGTCCTGATGGAGATACCCCAGGACCAGGGCATAGCCAGGCTTTACTCGAAAGGCACGCCCTTCGTGCAGGAAATGCCCGAATGGAAGGCCAAGTTCAGGGACCTCCATGCTGGGATAATGAAGGTGGTGGGACAATGAAACAGTTAACTGTCATCAGCGGCAAGGGTGGGACAGGCAAGACAACCATCACCGCAGCATTCGCGTCCCTGGCGCGGAATGCGGTGCTGGCGGACTGCGATGTTGATGCCGCAGACCTGCATCTCATCCTGAATCCGAAAATCAGGGAGACAATGGAGTTCAAAGGCCTAAAAATCGCAAGGAAGGATTCGGACAAATGCATATCCTGCGGCAAATGCCTGGAGCACTGCCGTTTCAATGCCATTGACGGGAATTTCAACATCAAGGACACCGGGTGCGAGGGCTGCGGCGTGTGCGAGTATGTCTGCCCCGCAAAGGCCATAACGCTTGTGGACAGGATATCCGGCCATGCCTATCTCTCGGAGACAAGGTTCGGGCCCATGGCCCATGCTGCACTCAAGACTGCCGAAGAAGCTTCGGGCATGCTGGTTTCCCTTGTGCGGGAGAACGCCAAGCGCCTTGCCAGGGAGCAAAACCGGGATACGGTGATAATCGACGGGCCGCCGGGCATTGGTTGCCCGGTCATATCGGCCATTGCCGGCGTGGATCTTGTATTGGTGGTATCGGAGCCCACAGTATCGGGCGTTCACGACGCAGAGCGCGTGTTGGGCGTGGCAAAGCATTTCAGGATACCGGCCATGATGCTGGTGAACAAGGCCGACCTCAACCCCCAGATGGCTGAGAAGCTTGAGAGGTATTGCCTGGACAGCGGCGTGAAGCTTGCCGGACGCCTGCCTTACGACAATGTCACGACCGAGGCAATGATCGCCGGGAAGACTGTCATCGAGTACTCGGACGGCGCCTTCTCGGCAGAGCTTCGCGAGGTGTGGGCGAAGGTGCTGGTGTCCCTGCAGGCCTAATCATATGCCAACCGGATATTCTCAGCTGCCAGCGTGGGTTTAATCAACTCCTGCCAGACAGCGGACTCCCATGTTCCCAGCTTGCTGTGCGTCAGAAAATATTTCTGGGGTATCGGGTGTGTCCCCACGACCACCTTGATGCCGTATTTCTCGGTGATGAAGTCCCTGAATCTTGCTATGTTGGGGCAGGGCGGGTATCCGACCACCAGTCCGGTGGCCAGGTGTATCGCTTCCGTGCCGTTCTTCTTCATCTCCTCGGGCGCGTATTCAATGTTCCCTCCGGGGCATCCGCCGCAGGTGGTGTATCCGACAATCTCCAATGTCTCGTCCTTCGGGTAAATGCTGAAAGCTCCCTCGCGGTTTCGCGCAGCCCTGAAGCATTTGCCCCCGGCGCAGTTATGGTACCTGTTGCAGATGAATATTCCGATTTTCATGTTTTGGAACGCTCCTCAAACTCCGAACACCATGCCGTCCTCGTCCGGCCTGAAGTCCTTGGCCGGCGTCTCCTTCTTGTGCATGGCTATCTCGTTCCTCACAGTCTCTGCCAGCCTCTTTATTCCCTCGTCAATCTCCGCGTCCGTGGCATAGGTGAAATTCAACCTCATGGTATTCCTGCCGCTTCTGTCCGCAAAGAACGAGGCTCCGTGCACATAAGCGACATTGTTCTCCAGCGCTCTCGTGAACATCTCCTTCGTGTCGATGTTCTCCGGCAATGTGACCCAGATAAACATTCCCCCCTCGGGCTTGGTCCATTTCGCCTCTGCGGGGAAATGCCTGTCCATGGCAGCGAGCATGCGGTCGCGCTTGTGCTTGTAGAGCGATTTGATCTTCTCGAGGTGCTGGTCCAGATATCCGCGCGTCAGATACTCGGCCGCGATGTGCTGGCCGAATGTGTTCGTGCATAAATCCGCGGCCTGCTTCACTATGATGAGTTTGTTGAGCAGATCCTTGTCGGCAATGCACCATGCCACTCTGAATCCGGGGGCCAGAACCTTCGAAAATGTTCCCAGGTAGATCACTCTGCCGTCCTCGTCCATGGTTTTCATGGGTTTTATTGCCTGGCCGCTGTACCTGAGCTCCGAGTATGGTGCATCCTCTATCACGACCATGTCGTATTCCCGTGCAATCTCCAGGACGCGCTTACGCCTCTCCATTGTCATTGTGACGCCGGAGGGATTCTGAAATGCCGGGACCAGGTAAAGGAGCTCGGGGTTGCGCCCGTGCATCTGAAGCTGCTTGATCTTGTCCTCCAGCGCCTCCGGGTCCATGCCTTCTTCGTCCACCGGGACGCTTTCCAGCAATGCCCCGTAGGACCTGAACGCATTGGTGCCGCCCATGTAAGTGGGCGCGCCCACGATGACTGTGTCGTCCGGGTCCAGGAATGTCTTGCCGATGAGGTCGAGGGCCTGCTGCGAGCCTGCCGTGATCAGGACATTGTGGTAGTTGATGTTCATGCCCTTGCCCACCATCCTGTCGGCAATGGCCTTTCTCAGCTCCGTAACACCCTCTGTGGTGCCGTACTGGAGTATGTTGGGCCCCTTCTCGTCCAAGAGATAATTGCATATCTCCCTTACCTTGTCAACAGGGAAGGCTTCGGGGCTGGGCAGTCCGCCCGCAAACGAGATAACTTCCTTCCTCTCCGTGAGCTTCAGAAGCTCTCGGATTTCGGACGCTTTCATCTCCTTGGCATTCTTCGAATAAAGATGCGAGAATTTGCTTGGCATTCATATACCTCCTTGCACACTGGCAGAGTTCCGGAAGACACGGGCTCCCTGCACCTGTCTGGTAATTGTTCTTTGCTAATATACCTGTCGGAAATCGAGCCAACAGAAACAAAGGCGCGCACTTTATTAATGGCCGAAGATATAAGGCAGGCCATGTCCCGCCCCAGCATACTGAGGATGACCGAGCCCCTCTCCACCCGGGAGGGGAAGCTCACGCTTCTGGCACTGCTCATGATGCTTTACGTGATGGCCCTCCTTGCGTCGATATCCGTGCACGAACTGCTCGGGCACGGGCTTTTCGCGGCCCTTCTCGGCGGAGACGTTTACGCATTCTACCTGTCCCCGGGAAGCGGTTTCGTGTCATTCTGGCTTCCCCCCGCCATGACTGCCGCCCAGGTAGCCCTGGTATACATGGCCGGCATCCTCGTCCAGCTCCTGATAGGGACCATTGTCCTGTTCCTGGTCATCCCCAGAATCAAGAATTTCATGCTTGGCCTCTTCGCTCTCATGTTCTGCATCGGCATGACAGTCCATTCCTCCCTCTACCTTTTCATGGGCTACATCTACGATTACGGCGATACGAGGTATGCCGCCAGCATTTTGCGGGTGCAGCCCGATGCATTCATGGTCGCGGGAATGATTATCACGGGATTTTTCATAATCGCGCTCTCCGTGGTCGCGCTCAGGTTCCTGGGCCGGTTCATGGACCTGGAGAACGACCGCAATCGCACAGGGGCCCTGGCCATTATCTGGCTCCCTGCGCTCCTGCTCAGCGGAGCGATTTCCTTCATTTTATCCTTGATGCTTCCGCATTCCGAGATGGCTTATCCTCTCATCAACTCCGCCATTCTGATGCTCTTCGTGGCCACTGCCCTGTTCCTTGTTCCCATATTCACCGAGCCAGTAAAGGGAATCGAGCATAGGATATCCTTCCGCAGCGTGCTGTCGGTTGTGATTTGCTTCATGGTGATACTGGCCGGTTGGGCGGGGATTTTCGGTATGTCCCAGGAGTCGGCCCGCGGCGTCCTGCTCCACGACCCCCCACTCCAGGTGGAGAATTTTTACTCGGATTACTCGCTGGGCAACGCGAACCTTCATGCTTATTCCAACGGAACCCTGAAGATTGACATCGTCCTCAGGAATATGATGGATTCTCCTTCCCCTCTCGACGAGAAGATATACCGCACATTCGACCGGCGCCCGGACTGGGACAGGTACATCGCACGCTCCAGGGGCATGCTCGTGACCATGTTCGGCCTTGAAAGAAGCGTCGGGGAGAACCTCACCTTCAGCACGGCACTGGGCACGGCAAGGGCACCGGGCATCGAGGACGAATTCGGAAGAATATGCACGACTTACATCTCCCTGGCCGGAACAAGGCAGATACACATGACGCCGGGCGAGCTGATTCCTCATCCGGAGATATCCCTGGTGTCGGGAGACTACAAGGTTGGCTTCATTGACCCATGGAACAACCAGGGCGGATACCTGGACGGGGTCACGGTGTCCTGGGATCCGGGCATGGTGCCGCTGGAAATCATCGCATGGAACCGTGCCAACCCTTCCATTCCTTACAGCCTGGGAAGCCCGGAAGAGAACAGGGTCGGCTGGAGCAATGTGAACATAGAAGAATCTCCAGCGAATTACCGGGTCGTTCTGAATCGGAGCGATGATTGAAAATATCTACATTTCGTCGATGCCCATTGATAAAAGGACAGCCAGGCCGAACCAGCTGAGCATGAGTATCATCAGAGGGAGCGAACCCCATCCCAGGAACACCTGGATTGCCAGGAATATCAGCGGCACTCCGAAGCCGAGAAAGCCGAACAGCATTTTCCTGCCCTTGTCTTCGATGAACTGGTTCATACACCCGAAGGATGCGGAGGGGGTATAAAAAACTTAACTATGCCGGTATTAGGTCAAGATTCTCTAGTTGCCACCATCTGTAATTTTAGATTGTAGATTGACGATTTTAGATTTTTGTTCACGGCATGATGGGTTATCAATTCTTTTTGTAACGGGGGCTAGGGTCTTTACCTGCAAAATGGTGTAAAGGGTCTAGGGTCTTTGGTTGTAAAATGAGATAAAGGGTCTAGGGGTTGCTGGCTGTCGTGAACAGCCAGCACAAAACATATGTTGGCAACCCTAGACCCTAGTCCCTAGACCCAGACATATAAAATTGTTAAGCTTCATTCCAACAATCGCATACATATGCCCAAGTAGTTTTATGTTCAGATGCCGGCAGCCTTCCTCAGGGCAGCAATCTCTCCCTCCGGCCCCCTCTTGCCCCTGAACACGGCCGAGCCAGCCACGATGACGGTCGCTCCGGCCCTGACAGCATCCGCAACGTTGTGCTCGTTGATGCCCCCGTCCACCTCTATCTCCGTACCGAGTCCTGACCTGTCAACGGCTGTTCTGGCCTCGGTAATCTTGGCGAAATGCTCTGTCATACATTTCTGCCCGCCGAAGCCCGGGTTCACTGTCATGATGACGACCATGTCAAGCTCAGGAAGGTATGGCTCGATGCCAGAAAACGGGTTGCACGGGTTGAGGGCCATGCCGACCTTCGCGCCCAGGTCCCTAATGTGCCTGATGGTCTCTCTAGGCTCATCCCCCGATTCAATGTGGAAGGTCAGCCAGTCGCTTCCCGCCTCCACGAATTGCTGTGCGTACTGCTTCGGGTGCGTGATCATGAGATGCGTGTCGAACGGTATCTCCGAGACCGCCTTCAGCTCCCTGGCGAATGCCGGCCCGAAGGTGATGTTCGGGACGAAGTTCCCGTCCATAACGTCCAGATGCACGAAGTCCGCCCCGCTCCTGTTAAGAACGCGGATGGCATCGCCCAGCCCGGTTAGGTCCGCCGATAGGATGGAAGGCGCAATCCTGACTTTCCGTGTCATGGTTATACGGCCTCCGGATCAATTGTACATGTCCAGGAATCTCTGGTTCGACGGAATGGCGTCATACTCTTCCTGGCCGTCGTCCATCTCCATGACAATGTTGACTAGTGAGTTCACCACTTCCTGCATGTGCTTGAGTTCTGTACGGAGCTGTCTTATCTCCTCAATGAGTTCCTGGTTCGTCTTGTCCATGAGATTCCTCCCTTTCCATAGCTACATGAAATCGGCATTAAATATATTTGCGCCCTGAATATCATTTGTTCCTTGCCTCGGGCGTGAAGGCCATGAAGTCACAGGCCAGTTTGCGGTGTTCATGTTTCTCGCAGTCCTCGCACCAAAGCTTTCCGGATTTTCCCGACAGCAAGCCGCGGCAACGCCCGCACCTGGCTTTCAGCACGCCGAATTTCTCCTCTTTTGTCGAAAGCTGGAGGGAAGGGGTGACCTGCACCACCCTGGCCCGCACAAGGTCCCCGATGCGGAATTCCTTCCTGGCATCGTCCGTGTACCCCTCTGAAATCTTGGCCACGTGTATCGCCCCGTTCTCCCCCGCTCCGAAACTCCTGCCGGTTTCATCCAGGCCGAATACGGCCACAGTTGCAAGGCTGTTGGTGACATTCCCCACCTCTCCCAGGATCACATCGCCGGGCCTCAGTTGCGAGACTCTCTTGATTTCCAGGACGCTGACCGTCTTCTCGGCGTCATCGAACCTGACCGCGCCCATGACCGCAGCGAAAATGGCGCCGTCCCTCTCGTATGTGCCCGGTCCCGGCATGTATTCCTCTCCGGCAGCGATTCTGTCCCCGGGCATGGTCGGGCCGTCCGTCATGGCCTCACCGCCCTGATCATCGTCACATCGAACATGGCTTTTTCCTTGCTGTGGAATGCGAATGTATGCCTTATCTCGAATTTATATTTTTTCTCGAGGGCAACAGCCCATCCCGATTTTGCAATCCTTTTCCTCAGGAATCCGACTGTTTCGGAATTGTGCAGGCTGTAAACGGTGCCAGCGATTTCCATTGCCTTGTCCAGGAACGGGAGGTCAGCGTGCCTGTTCTGCGAGCCGAAAGGTGGATTCATTATGCATGTATCATAATGGCCCGCAGCCTCCTCGACCGGGGCACATATGTACTCCACGTCACAGCCCGCAGTAAGCGCGTTCCTCCTGGCCGCTTCAATTGCCTTCTCATCTATATCCAGCCCCGAAGCACTTGCCGCTCCCAGCAGGCAGGCCCCGATGGAAAATATGCCGGCGCCGCACCCCAGGTCGATGATTTTCCTGGCTTCAATGTCCCCGAATCCCTGGGCGATGTAAAGCACATCGGCCGCGATCTTCGCGGGAGTCGGATACTGCTCGAGACTGGCCCTCGGTTCCGAGAATCCCTCAAGCCTCTGGAGCGTTATTTCCAGGTCTCTCTGCTTCATGCGGCATTACAATGTTGGTGTGTTAAAAAAATTTGGGGTGGTATTCCCCCGATGTTAAATGTCATGGTATATCGGCGATTTTCGACAGAATCGTAATTGTCAAACAAAACTATTTACGGCACCGACGCCATATTTCTCCAATTGATGATAGTGGTGAAGATTTCGGATGAATTGGAATACAAGGTCGAAAAGCTTCAGAAGGGGTTCGAGGTATCGGAGAATATACCTAAGTTCATTATAAAGGGCGAGAAGCACTCGGCTTTGTCTCCCAGATAATATTTTCCGGCCTCATTCCAGGCGCTCGATGGTCTTCAAGACCCGCTTCAGCTGCTTTTGCAGATCCAGGTGCTGGTACAGATTGACCGCCCGCCTCAGTTCCGTCTTGGCAGCCTCCCTGTCGCCCTTGCTCTTGAGGACATTTCCGAGTTCCTCATATGCGCTGGCCAATGAGATCGGATGATTGATCTCGGTGAGAACCATGATTGCCTTCCCGTAATATTCAAGCGACTTGGCCCAGTCCTTTTTGGTGGCATACAGCCTGCCGTAGTTCTGGTAAATTCCCCCGATGCCGACCCGGTCCCCGATCTTGTTCAGGACGTTCAGGCTGTCATCCAGGTTCTTCTTGGCAAGGTCGAATTTTCCCAGCTCGATTAAAGCCTCGCTGGAATTGAACTCCGCCCAGGCCTTCATGTTCATCCAGCCGCCTTTCATGGCGAATTCCTTGCATTTCTCGAATTCCTTCAGGGAATTGTCCCAATCCTTCAGTCTGAGATAGGTGTCCCCCAGGTTGTTGTGCGCCCTTGCGATCTCGTACACCTCGTTCGTGTCGCTGAGGTACTTCAGCGCGTTCTGGTAATGGAGTATTGCGTCCTGAAGTTCGTCGCAGTCGGAATGTATGTTCCCGAGCCCGATATGGGCCGAGCCCAATATCTTCTTGTCCTCTGCCTTCAGGGCGTACTCGATCGCGTTTTCCAGGTACTGGCCCGCTTTCTCGTACATTCCCTTGTTCCAGTATATTCCGCCTATGAAATTGGATGACTGGCCGATGGACTTCGGGTCTTTCGCCTCCTCCGCAGCCTCCAGCGCCTGTTCGTAATACTCGAGGGCTCGGTCGAACTCCGACCTCTCCTGATGGATGAACCCGAGCCTTCTCAGGTATCTGGAAATCTGTACCTTGTCGTTTGACGTCCTTGCATCGCCAAGAAGCCTGTTGAAGTATTCGAAGGCCTTGTCCCATTCCGCCGAGAATATGCAAGTCATTCCCAGGTCCTCCAGCATTGTCTGGCGCTTCGATTCGCTCTTCTCGCCCTCGACGACCTGGTCCAGGTTCTCGAGCTTCTTGATTTCGGAGTATATCTTCCTCGCCTTCTCATAGCCGCCGAATGTCCTCATGACCTCGGAAAGATTGCTTGCCAGTCTTGGAAGGTCCGTGGGCTCGATATCGTTCGGGTCCGAGCCTATGAGCATGCACTGTTTCTTGACAATGAACCCCCCGATGTCGCTCATCTCCCTTTCCATGATGGCAAATATCTGCTCGGTCAATTCTTTTGACATGACCCACCTTTCAATCCAAATCTGCATAGTTGTTCATAGTTTTAATGATTTTGCTCAATTCAACCCCATCCGCATAGCATTGATAAAATGTTTGGTTCAATTTCATGGGCCATGGCTGGCATAAATGGCTTCATGTTTAAGTATTAGCAATTGAATACGGGGGCGAGGAGTTTCCGATGCCCGAGGACATAGAGATATATGAATTAAAGAAGATGGATGTGCGCGGCGCCACGGTCATAGACGGCTTCCCGAGCGTCGGGCTTGTGAGTTCGATAGTGGCCAATTACCTCATCAACACTCTTCATCTCACTCAGATAGGAATAATGGATTCCGTCTTTTTTCCGACGGTATCGCTCGTCAGAGACGGCCAGCCCCACAACCCTGTAAGGATATACGCGGGGGAGAAGGTCGGGACAGGCCCCCATTCCATGGACCAGCTTGTCGTGTTCATTTCCGAGTTCCAGCCGCCCCCGAACCTTGTGAAGCCCATCGCCAGCATGATGATAGATTGGGCCCAGGACCAGAGGTGCAAGATGCTAGTGTCCCCGGAGGGCCTGGTCATCGACAGGGAATCCATGGACGTAGGCGAAGAAGATGACTCCGGCCTGGGCGTATATGGGGTGGGCAGTACCGAATGGATGCGCGATGAGTTGACAAAAAATAGTGTGAGGGAGTTCACCGAAGGCGTCATCACGGGGGTCGCCGGAGTGCTGCTCAACGAGGGCAAGCGCAGGGATTTCAATGTTGCAACCCTTCTCGCAGAGGCACATCCCGATTACCCGGACGCCAGGGCTGCCGCGAAGGTCATGGAACTGATAAATAAATTCCTCCTGCACATCGACCTGGATGTCAAGCCCCTCTACCAGGAAGCCGAGCGCATAGAATCCCAGCTGAAGACAATCCACAAGCAGACCAGCGAGGCCAAGACCCCCGGCTCGCATCAGCCGTCGATGTATGGGTGAATTTCCGCTCAATCGGTGACCGCTATATAGATCTCCTCGCCCGCCGGACCACCGACATAACAGACATTGCTGGCATCCAGGAAATTATTCACGGACGCTTCGCTGAAAACCACATTCTCCAACGGGTACATCTGGGCACCGGCATGGGTCCAGCTCGCAGACATTATTATGGTGCTTCCGCTGGTCATGGCATTGGCCTGGATTCTCCACGGCCCGGTCTTGTCCGCTTTGACATCCCAGTATGGTTCGATAATGTCACCATACCTCTGATCGGCGGCTATTTCGGTGATGCCGTGTTCGGCTGCCCATCCCATTGCGGACATCTCATGGGGCATGGTGACCTCCTGGACGCCGAACGCTTCCTGGCTGTTGTAAGCCAGCGGCAATGACATCGCGCACAGCAAGATGAAAATTCCGACAGCGAACACAGGAAGCGGTTTGTAGAATGCTTGCTTGTTTGAGAGCTTTTTCAATATGCCGACGATGTATGCCAGGCCAACGCCTGCCGCGATAGCCAGCGGTATGTCCATGAAATTGTAGCTCCTGTAGGCGACCATGAACCCGAAGACGTCGAGACCCCTGAGCATCGAGAATACCATCACACAGATGGGCGCGAGGAACATGCCGACCATGATGTGCCTTCTCGGGAACTTGGAGTATCTCAGGACATTGAACCCGATCAACGCCAGGACCGCCAGCAAGAGATACGGGAAAATGAGCCTCAGGAGGGTGTCGGACGTCATCCGCCCTCCGAGGAACACGTGCATCCGTGAGTTCAGGTAAAGCGCACCAATCCCCACGACGAGGACAAGAACTTTCTCATCCAGTATGTTCCACACTGTCAGGCCTTTGCCCTCTGACCCCCGCATGAAGAACCAGGGCTTTGTCTGGGCAGTCATGGACAGCATCCTGGCTGCCACGGCGGAAATCAACGCCACGCTGGCGAGGAGGACAGCGTCATTGAGGTTCATCACCTCGTCAACAATCTCCAGGTTGGCAAACCGGTAATACAACAGGGAAACCAGCAGTATGCAGGGCCCTGTCAGGGCATCCAGGACGAATTCGCCCGGCGTCCTGACATGGTGTTCGGAGCGCCTGAAAGCGGTCCCGGCCAGAGAGAATGACAGGGCCAGCAAAGCGATGAGCGATGTCAGGTGATGTGTGAATGGGAGTATGAACAGCCCCGCGACCATGGCCAGACGGAACCTCCAGTCCCTCCTCCTGGAATACAGGTAGAGAATGAAGCACAGGAGCGTTATGGCCAGCAATTGCTTCATGGCTGCGGTTGTAACGTAAACGAACAGCCCGGTGAGAGCCGCGAACATCCCGGCAGAAAATGCGGCCAACTCGTTCTCTGTCAATTCCCTGGCCAGAGCATAGACGAATATCACTGATAGAGAACCGATGAGGGCGCAGAAATACGGGAGGAGGGCGAGCGGCTCGATGCCGAGAACCAGCGAGAACATCGCTAGGACCATTGAGAAAACCGGCAGTTTCATGTTGTAGCCAAGCAGGCCCTCAAAACCGGCCGCATCCGGGATTTTTCCGGTATCAATCATGATATCCGAAATCCTCGCCAAGGGAAAGCCGTCTATGTTGTATGGCAAGTCGGAGAATTGCAGCGGGACGAGCCTTGCGCAGAGTGCGATCAGGAGCAGCAGGAAAGCCAGTTGCACAGAATATTTCTTATTCAAGCATCCGCCCCCAGGACCCTGTCCAAAGGTTGGGCGTCAGCCTCCCTTTCAACTGTTTCTGTCTCCTGCATCAGGTCGCGCGGTTTGGCCTTGGACATCGTGCTCTCGATCATCAGCCCGGAGGTTGTGTGGATCATCACCGAGGCCAGGAATATCCCTGCGAGGATGTATGGGTCGATGACGGCGTGAATCGTCTCCCCGAACATGAGCAGCATGTTCCGCTCTTCGATGAACCGGGTCAGCAGGTACCCCAGCACAACTCCGATGGATGACGCGGCCACGGACATCACAAGAACATCCCTGGTGATGAGCTTCCTGATGTAATTCCGGTCGGCACCCACCGCAGATATTATGCCTATCTCGCACCTTCTCTCGATTATGGCCCTCGACACTATTGCGGCCGAGCCGATGAAGGCCAAAGCCCCGTCCAGAATGATGAAGGTGCCCACCACGACCCGGATGCTGCTTGCCCCCTCCCTGACGAAAAGGCTGACATAGCTGCCGTTCGACGCTCTGAACTGCGCTGTGTCCAGATACTTTATCGCAAGTTGCTGCTGGACCCTTTCCTCCTCGGTTATCTCCGTATTTACAGGGGTCACGGTACCGCCGGATGTAGTCACGACGACAGGCTGTTCCTGCTCCTCGAGCGTCTCCATCAGGGCGGTCTGGTTGGTCGTCCTTACCCTTATGAAAAGCACAGTGCCCTGCCCCAGCCCGGCCATCTTTCTGGCATAGGTCAGAGGAACCAGGATCTCGTCCTCGGCCGACTGGGCGCTGTAAACCCCGTCAATCTCCAACTGGAACAGGGCAGGGGTCGAAGAGCCGGTGAGCAGGAATCTGTCTCCGACATCCAAGTCAATCTTTTCTGCGAGTTTCCTGCCGATTACCGCGAACCTTCCCGAATCGTTGGCCTGGCCTCTCACCATCCTGCCCTCCTCTATTTTGAGGAAATCGTCAAGATTGACGCCCCTCACCAGCACCGGCTGGTTCCTTATCACGCCGAAGCAGGATATTTCGGCGCTGGCCGCCAAGACGTTTGTCTGGTTCTTAATCGCATGCACCATTGTTTCATTGAGCTGGACCGTGGAATTCACCTGGGAGACCGCGACCATGTCGCCGCCGAATATGGCCTGCGGCGTCGCCTGGATGCCCAGGAGCAGCGGGACGGATGCGCTGAGTATGAGCGTGCACAGGATGAGTCCGACAATGGCTTTCGGCTTGAGCATCATCATTTCTGCATCCTCCCGGGAGAGAACATCCTGGACGCCCGAATGGCTGGCCAGAGCCCTCCGACAAAACCCGCTGTCATCGTTATCGCCACCGGAAGGACCACCGAGTCGAAATCCGCCAGGGGTGTGATGAACGTCATTATGTCCAATAAGCTGGACACAGAGGATATCGCGCTGGCCGCGCAGAATCCCAGTGCAGTCCCGAGCACTCCCCCGGCGAAAGTGATGAACAGGGCCTTGAGAACGAATATTCCGATGACATAATTCCTGCTGGCTCCGATCCCCCGGAGGATTCTGATGGTCGGGGCGCTGAATTCAGTCTCGATGGATATGATGCAGTAGACCAGGACCGCGGTGATGATGCCGCTCATCAGGATGATGCCCCACAGTCCCTGCTCGACCTGGTATATGCCGTGTTCGAAAAATCCCACCACTCCCGAAGTTGGCCTTGCCTCGGTGTTCTTCGACCAGCTGGGCTGCTCTTCAATGGGGATATCCGATTCCACAATCATAAGAAAAGAGTAATTGCCGGCAAGCTCCGGCCTTAGCATGTTCATCGTTGCCCTCGGAATCAACAGCCAGTCATCAGGGAATATCGAGCCGGGCGAGTACAGGGTGCCGATACGGATGCTGGCGGAATTGTTGCCTCTGGCCAGCACATAGTTCGAGTCGGGCGCGGCCGAGATCGAGTCCTGTGCCAGCATTTCCGCCAGTTGGGTTCCCATCCAAACCCCCGAATTCAGGCTCTCGTTTGTCATGTTGAGGCCGAGCACGTCCTTCGGATCATAGATTGAAACTGCATAGACATTTCCGGACGAGCGGCCTGATGAAACTTCCTTGAGCGTGACATTGGCAAAGCAGAATGCAACGAAAGTCGTGTCGTTCCCGGGAAGCGAATCCCCGCCAATCCGGCTGGCAGCAAAATCATCGTCGGTGTACAGCAGAACCGGGCCCTGGTCAAAGCTTGCCGCCAGCGCAGAAGTGGTCTCATGGAGCCCGCCCACCATGGCTATGGTCCCAGTAAGGTATGTTGCGCAGAACGCGATGCCCAGGATGGTGGCGAAGATCCTGCGGTTCATTTTTGCGGACAATCTCGTAGTAATGGACAGAGTGCTCACCCGAAATGCTTTAATATACCTGACGTGTAGGAGTTGTTTGCCTATATGTATTTAGCGTTTGCGGTCGCCTGCCCCCGCAGGGAGCGGCAGCACCAATGGCGCAAATATGGCATATAAAGCAAACCTCCGGTGTTTCCGAATGAAAGAGATGAAGATTGTTGTGAAGGATGTCTGGAAGACCTACGACGGCAGCAGGGATGTTTTGCGGGGCGTGAACCTCGAGATCCCGCCCAGGCAGATGGTGCTCATCAAAGGCCGCTCCGGCAGCGGCAAGTCCACCCTGCTCAACCTGATGGGCTGCATCGATGTACCCACCAGAGGCGAGATACAGCTCAACGGCTATGCGACCGCCTCTCTTTCCGACAAGGAGCTGGCCAACATCCGGCTGCACAAGGTCGGAATCGTCTTCCAATCGCACAACCTGATCAACGACCTCACTGTGTACGAGAACGTGCTCCTCCCCATGAAGATCGCCAAATGGCAGGGCGGCGACTGGCGGGTGAAGGAGCTCCTCCACAGCTTCAGCCTGGACCAGTACTCTGACAAATACCCGGACGAGATAAGCGGCGGCGAGCGCCAGAGGGTGGCGGTCGCGCGGGCACTGGCTAATAGTCCGTCAGTGTTGCTGGCGGACGAACCGACCGCCTCCCTGGACATTGACAACTGTGACATCGTCATCGACGCGTTCAAGAAGGCCAACAAGGAGTTCGGGGCTACTGTGGTCATCGCGAGCCACGACCCGGCGATCGAGGGGCATGTCGGGACCAGATACACACTGGAGAGAGGGGAGTTGAGGGGGGACGCCATATGAAGAACGGCCCTTTGAAGGTCTTCCTCGGAGGAAAAAAACACCCGACAGACCTCATCCTCACGATTACATTTGCGATAATCAGTGCGGTGGCGACGCAGATATTCGATGACGGCAGCATGATTCGGATACTGCTTGCCCTCCCACTCCTGCTGTTCCTTCCCGGTTATGCCATGGTCAGCATGATGTACCCGGCGAGGAACATCCGCAAGACCCGTGCCAATCAGACAGGCACCATTGAAAAATCTCTGGACAACATGGAGAGGGCCATGTTCGGCATCGGGCTGAGCATCGTCCTGGTCTCGCTCGTCGGGCTAGTGCTGAATTATGTGTCCAGCTTCACATGGGCACCTGTATCATTGATGGCCGTCACCATCGTATTCTCTGTCGTGGCTTGGTACCTCAGGGACATGCTTCCAGCCGAGGAGAGGTTCAGGGTTTCCTTCCTGGTATCTTCCCAAACAGAGGTTTCGGAGGACAGGCGCATCACAGCGATTTTGGTATGCAGCATAGTGCTGGTAGCCTCAATTTTTGTGTATCTGGTTGTCAACCCGGCCGATAACGCAGCATACTCGGAGTTCTACCTTCTTGACGAGACCCGTCACCTCGCGTCGCTCCCGAACAACATCACGGCAAACCAGACCGGGATTGTTCTTGTCACCATCCACAACCTTGAAAATCGGTTTGTCAACTACACTATAATTGCCGGCATCGATAATGCTACGACGCCATTAACATACGCAAATGCCAGCGCACAAATCGACATTTCCTCGAGCAATCGCGTAGCCACCGATGTCATGCTTAACGATGATGGAAAATTCGAACAGGCGTATGCTCTCACGTTTTCCGCACCCGGAAGATACAAGATAGTCTGGAAGCTGCTGATGGATGGCCAGGAAACAGATTACCAGCTACACTTCTGGGTGAATGTCGGTTGAACGCATCTATTATCATCTCCATGCTTAAAAACAGCAATTAATATATAGTAGGGAATATTAGACGATTTTGTTATGAACTGCCATATAATAATGCTGCACCCAGTTTCTGAGAATGCTCATCCTTTCCCAGGGGGGTGCCCATGTCTGATATCGTGAAGGTAATCAAACCCAAGAGAAGTTTCTTCAACATAGATCTTCGTGAGATTTGGGCATATCGAGAATTGCTGTATTTCCTCGCATGGAAGCAGATAAAGATACGGTACAAGCAAACCGCACTCGGCGCTGCCTGGGCGATACTGCAACCGCTTCTCACCATGGTAATATTTTCAATTATATTCGGCAAATTGCTCGGAGTGGCCTCGGACGGTGTGCCGTACCCGATATTCGCCTACTCCGGCCTGATAATATGGACGTACTTCTCCGTGTCATTGACCCAGGCCTCAACGAGCCTGGTGTCGAATTCGAACCTGGTTTCGAAAGTGTATTTCCCAAGGTTATTGCTCCCGATGAGCGCCTGCCTCGCCGGCCTCCTGGATTACGCGATTGCTTCAATCGTCCTCGTGGGCCTCATGTTCTATTTCAACGTGTTCTGCACGGCATGGGTCATAATATTGCCGGTGCTGGTGCTCATGTCGATGCTCCTGGCTTCAGGCATCGGTTTCTGGCTGTCTGCTGTATCGGTGAAGTACAGGGACGTGCAATACGCCATCCCGTTCTTCGTGCAGATTCTTCTGTACGCCACGCCAATAATCTACCCGGTCAGCATAATCAGCGGGAAATACAGCTGGCTTCTGAACCTGAATCCACTTACAGGGATAGTCACTGTCCATCGCGCCATCCTCCTCGGCAACCCAGTCCTGGACTGGACCTCCCTGGGCATTTCCGCAATATTCACGGCATTGATATTCCTTTGGGGCCTTGTCTATTTCAAGAACTACGAACGCGAGTTCGCGGATGTGATATGATGCCCGAGCCCATAATCGAGGTCAAGAACCTTTCAAAGCGCTATGTTCTGGGCATGGACATGGCTTATAAGCGACTAACGGAAACCATCACGGACAGCATCACCCACCCAATCAGAACAATTAAGAATGCCACAGCCAAGAGAGAGGAGTTCTGGGCGCTGAAGGACGTCTCCTTCACGGTCGAGAAGGGCGATGTCGTCGGCATAATCGGCCGCAACGGCGCGGGAAAGAGCACACTGCTGAAAATCCTCTCGCAAATCACGTATCCCACAGAGGGAGAAGTGGTCCTTCGCGGGCGGGTCGGCAGCCTCCTGGAAGTGGGCACCGGATTCCATCCGGAATTATCGGGCCGTGAGAACATCTACCTGAACGGAGCCACCCTGGGAATGAAGAAGAAAGAAATAAACGAAAAATTTGAGGACATTGTAAAATTCTCGGAAATCGGAAAATTCCTGGACACGCCAGTGAAGCGCTACTCCAGTGGCATGTATGTCCGCCTGGCATTCGCGGTTGCAGCCCACATGGACCCGGAGATACTCATTGTGGACGAGGTGCTGGCAGTTGGCGACGCGCAGTTCCAGAAGAAGTGCCTGGGGAAGATGAAGGATGTCAGCGAGGGGGGGAGAACGGTGCTGTTCGTGAGCCATAATATGGGGGCAATTGCCCAGCTATGCCAGAAATGCATATTATTGGAGAAGGGGCGGATAGTCACTTTCGGCGATACTCAGAAGGTAATTGATACGTATCTTTCCAATCTATCCAACAAAACAAGCAGTGTGATTGATTTGACAAATCCCACTTTGAGAAAAAATTCACTTGAGGACAGTTTGTTCAAATGGACACAGGCAAAGATTGTGAATTCCAAAGGGGTGGCTACTTCATCCGTTGAATTTATGGAACCATTTGACTTGGTAATCACCGGAGTATTGGAACAAGAGGTGGAAGAATTGCACGTGGCTTTTGATTTAAAATCCGGAATGGGGGTGTTATTGTTCAATTCAATTATAGCGGATACTGACCTCCCTCAGAATTACACTCCGGGGACAATTTCATTCAAAATTAAATTCGACCCAAATCTCCTGGGCCCAGGATTTTATTCAATCGGCATAAGTGCCAAACAGCAAGGAATCATTGATTGGATACCGGAGGCAATTACTTTCAATGTTGAACAGGCATCCTCCCAGGACAATAAATCTGTCAGGCCAACGTACGATGGACTTATTGTTTATCCATGCAAGTGGTCGGTTCATACTAACAATATAACAAAGGGGTGAATGGATGAATATTTTCAAGTCAAAAAACAGCATGACAAAGCACGACGTACATGAGCAAGTACCCCCAAATTGGCATGAAGATTTCATTTCCCACTTGGCAAGCGTCGTCCGCCCCAAGGTTTATTGTGAATTGGGGTTATATCAATGCGTGGTTTTCAATAAAGTCATTCCCTATTCAGATAAATTAATCGGGGTGGACATGAACCCTGATGCAGGCAGGTACATGCAAAAATCCAGTAAAACCGCATTCATCAACCTCAGTACCACAGAATACGCCAGAGAACTTCATGCGAGACCCATCGAAATTGATATGCTATTCATAGACGCAGACCATTCAGAAGCCGCGGTTCTGGACGATTTCAATAATTTTATTCCATTTGTGAAACCGCATGGCTTGATATTGTTGCATGATGGCCATCCCAAAGACGAACAAAGCATGGGTTCGGGTTATTGCGGAGATGGGTGGAAAGCGATAGAAGAGCTATCTCGAAATGCTCCAGAATATGAAATGGTCACAATTCCTGTTCACCCCGGATTGACCATTTGTCGCAAGCGCAAAAAACAGTTAGCGTGGCAAGAGCGGGGAATTTCTGAATGAAAAATAATAAAATAGTCGGTATTTGTCAGATTTTCAACGAGCTCGAAAAGGGCAACCTTGAACGGTTCGTGAAGCACATCGAACCACTCGTTGATGCCCTGGTGGTCTATGATGACGGCAGTACCGATGGCAGCTATGAATACATGCTGAAACGCACGCCCCATGTGATACGCGGGGCAAAGAACGATTTCGTCAACGAGATAGCCCATAAACAGATTCTGTTGGCCAAAGCATTGGAATTGTCTCCGGATTTCATTCTGTGGCTGGATGCTGATGAAGTATTGACCGCCAACGCTACCCGAACAAAGTTGAATGAGTTATGTGAATATTGTGTTGAAAAAGACCTGGATGGCCTTGATTTCCATGAACTGAACATATGGCGCAGCCACAGCTGGAGGAGATTGGACAGTCGCTATGGTGACGGGCGGTTCACGCGCCTTTGGAGAGTGAGACCGGGTATGAACTTCGGCGAGCCCGAATCCGGGTTGCATACACGAGTTGTCCCGCCGTCCATCCAGAAAGTGGAAAAGATATCCGATGTGGCTGTGATTCATTATGGCTTTTCCTCGAAAAAGCAACTTGCATACAAATATCTGGTTTACAGGAGTCATGGGCAGCGCGGCTATAACCGCCTTGACCGGCTGATATCCGAGGAGAAGCTGGCGACAGAAAAAATTCCGAAAGATCTCTTTCCGGATGAGTTGTGGATTGATGATGAAAAACCACAGCCAATGCCTTTTTTGGAATCTCTTTCATACGTTGAGGCATACCGGGACGAGGTATTCAGGCCCAGGTTCTCCATAATCTGCCTGATTTACAAGAGCGTTGAATGGCTGAAATTCGTGCATGAGCAGGTCCTGAAATATACAGATATGGCAGACAAGGAGTTCTTCTTTGTGGCAAACGATGCCAACGATGCGGTTCTGAAATACCTGCGCGACAACTACATACCTCACCATGTGTTTGAGAACACGCCCGAACAAAGGTCTGAATGGTACATCAATAACATTTATCGGGCTTACAACTTCTCAGCCAAGAAGGCGAGGGGCGATTTCCTTGTCTTTATCAATTCAGATATGGCATTTTCTCCCGATTGGTTTGACAATCTCTGGAAGGCGTACAATGGCTCGAACTGTGTGGCGTCCAGGCTGGTGGAGTCCGGGAAGATGAAACCGGGGCGCTTCGGCATCGAGAAGGATTTCGGGCGGACCATTGACACATACCAAGAAACGGAATTTCTGCAATACGCGGCTTCGATTTCATCATCCGAGGTGAAGGATAACGGCCTCTTCATGCCACTGCTCATCCGCAAATCGCATTTTGAAAATGTGGGTGGATATCCTGAGGGGAACATATCCCCTGAGAGCGATATCTTCAACCCAATAATAGCGAAGAAGGACGAACCGCTCATCTCTGGCGATAATGTGCTCATGAAAAAGCTCAGAAGCCAGGGAATCATGCACCAGACTGCTTTTAACAGCATAGCATACCATTTCCAATGCGGAGAGCTGGACAGCGCAGATAATTTAACATCCAATGCAGATGGGACCAAGGTGGCGGTGTGCAATGACATCGTAACCGGCTCGATGGGGGAGAAGGTGTTGTGGGATTTCCTCCTCGAATCTCTGCCGGCATCTGTCGGCGTGGACAAGAGGGTTGTGGGGAAGGATGGCGAATATTCGAAGAATGCCAGGGAACACATAAACCGGATGCATCCGGATATTAAAGTCATCATCCAGAACGCTTCCTTCATCCGAACCGTGGACGAGACAAAGTACACGATAGCCTTCCTCCAGGATGACCTTCGGGCCATGAACAAACAGTCCAAGGTCCAGGAGGAGAACCTGTGGCTGGCAAGGAAGGTCATCACCAATTCCATAACCACCGCAATCTCCTATCCGGAATATGATTTTGAGATCATTCCGGTGGGCATCGATTCCGAGCTTTTCAGGCCCATGGACAAGTCAATGGTGCGGAAAGAGATGGGGGTAAAAGATGGCAGGGTTGGGATTTTTGTTGGCAATTTCTCTGAAGTGAAAGGTTGGTCCAAGGTCCGTGAGTGCATCCTGCGTTTCCCGGATATCCAGTGGATACTCGTCTCGAAATACGACGAAACATTCAGCGCGCCCAACGCCAGGGTTTTCAACAGGATACCCCAACAGGAGCTTGCGAAACTGCTGAATTGCGCAGATTTCTTCATCATCGGGTCTCCGGTCGAGACACAGTGCCTGGCAGCTTTGGAAGCATGTCTATGCGATGTGCCCGTGATAATGCGGAACGTGGGGATTTTCACGCAATTCAGCGAGGATGAACGCTCCAGGACCGGTCTGTTCGGCGAGGATTTCATTTCCGCGATTAATGATATCCAGAATGGAACATTCTCTCCCCGCCGTGTCGTTCTCGACAGAAAATTGACCGTGCAGGATTCCATAGAAAGATGGAAACGTTCATTGACAACGGTCTTTCAGGAAATCAAAGTTGAGGTGTTGAAATCTTCCGGCAAGGTGGCCCCGAAAAGATTCAGCAACACGCGATTCAGAATGGAACAATCGTTAAGAGACGGGACATTCTACTATGTTTCGCGACTGAGCCGGTTGGATGTCGTTACATTCAAAGAACTCGTCAAGAGCAAAGCACCGTATCCTCTCTACTGCAGGCTGGAGAAGATGTTGTTTTTTGGCCGAAAGGTTGTTAAAAAAATCACCGGCGACAATGAGGGGTCGGTCGTGCATCTTTCCAGGTAGCCGATGTTGCGTCAATTTTCCAGCATACCGGTGCCACCGGGTCTGTGCATAAAAGCATTTATATGCATCTGCCATATTGAAACCCATCATGAAAGTGCTGGTACTTGGTTTATATGGCATGCTTGGCCACAGATTGGCCAAAGCCCTAGCCGAACGGCATGAGGTCTGGGGAACCTGCCGCAAGATGAAGGACATTGACATCATTTCTAGAGATAAGATAATAGAGAATGTCAACGCCGATGACTTTCAGAGCGTTCTGGATGCAATAGACCGGGTCAAGCCCGACGTGGTCATCAACTGCATAGGTGTGATTAAGCAACTGAAGGCCGCAGAAGATGTGCAAATCAGCCTTGAGATTAATTCACTTTTCCCGCAGAAACTGGCCGTGGCCTGTGGAGCCTGTAATATCCGACTGATACACTTCAGCACGGACTGCGTTTTCTCCGGCCAGAAAGGGATGTATAGGGAAAGCGACGTACCGGATGCCACGGACATCTACGGCAAGACAAAATATTTGGGGGAGATCAAAGGCCATAACTGCCTCACCATCAGGTCCTCCATCATCGGGCGCGAACTCGGCACGAAGAACGGGCTCCTGGAATGGTTCATAGCCAACAGGGGTAAGGCCGTGAAGGGATACCGCAAGGCCATATACTCCGGATTCACAACGTTGGAAATGGGGAACATCGTGAGCAGGATGATTGAAAAGCATCCGGGCCTTTCGGGGGTGTGGCAGGTATCTTCCAAGCCAATATCCAAATACGAATTGCTCAAACTCATCAACGATAAATTCGGCCTTGGCATCACCATCGAGCCATCTGATGAAGTCCACTGCGACCGGAGCCTCGACAGCTCAAAATTCACAAAGGAGACTGGCTACAAGGCTCCGAGTTGGGAGAGCATGATAGAATCAATATTAAAGGATGAAACAATGTACGAGGGTGTGAAAACATGATAATGGACGGCAAGCGAGTATTGATCACGGGCGGAACTGGCTCATTGGGAAAGGTACTGGTGAAGCGGCTATTATCGGGGGAATTGGGAACCCCGAAGCAGATTGTCGTGTTCTCAAGAGATGAGGCGAAACAGCATTTCATGCGGCTCAGTTACCTGGAAAATAAATCCGCGACCGACGAGGTCATTTATGAGAACTTCAAGAATTTGCTCACTTTCAGAATCGGCGACGTGCGGGACTTCCACAGTGTCAGCAGCGTTGTGCGGGGGGCGGATGTCATCTTCAACGCCGCGGCTCTGAAGCAGGTTCCTTCTTGCGAGTATTTTCCGTTCGAAGCGGTCCAGACCAACATTTGTGGCCCGGAGAACATCGTGCGCGCCATCAAGGAGAATGACCTAGATGTTGAGACTGTGGTGGGTATATCCACGGACAAGGCATGCAAGCCAGTGAACGTCATGGGCATGACGAAAGCACTCCAGGAGCGCGTTTTCCTGACCGCAAACCTCGATTGCAACGGCACAAGGTTCGTGTGCGTCAGATACGGGAATGTCCTGGCGTCTAGAGGGTCGGTGATACCGTTCTTCCACGAGCAGATACTGAAAGGGGGCCCTGTCACCATCACCACACCGGACATGACTCGGTTCCTGCTGAGCCTTGACCAGGCTGTGGACACAGTCTTCGCGGCTGTTAAAGAGGCAAAACCGGGTGAGACCTACATTCCGAGGGTGCCGTCGGCCAGAATTATGGATGTGGCAGATGCCCTGATTGAGAAGCGCAAGATAAAGAAGGTCATCACGGGAGTGAGGCCAGGCGAGAAGATCCATGAGATACTCATAACCGAGGAGGAGATACACAGGACTATGGATAGGAAAAAATACTATGCCATTGCCCCAATCCTGCCGGAGCTGGCATCCGTGAAAAATATCAAGCCGGTACTCAAGGACGAATTCAGTTCGAGAGATGACCTGATGAACACGAAACAGGTGTACCAGTTATTGAAGAAGAACCGGCTCCTCGTAGGGGACGTGACAGGTGAAGTGGGAGAGGTGTTGCGTTGAAGGTTTTGACTGTTCTTGGCACCAGGCCGGAAATCATACGGCTGAGCAGAGTGATTGGCAAGCTGGATCAGAGTGCCGACCATGTGCTTGTCCATACCGGCCAGAACTATGACAAGAACCTTGATGATATCTTTTTCAAGCAGCTCAATGTCAGAAAGCCGGATTATTATCTCGGTGCCAAAGGCAGCTTTGCGGAGCAGGTCGGGATCATCCTGAAAGGCATGGAAAGCGCCCTGACCAAGGAAAAGCCGGACAAGGTGCTGGCACTGGGGGACACAAACAGCGCGCTTTCTGTCATTGTGGCCAAGCGCATGGGCATTCCTGTCTACCACATGGAAGCCGGCAACCGATGTTACGATGACCGCGTCCCTGAGGAAGTGAACCGCCGAATAATCGACCATTCCAGCGACATACTCATGCCCTACACCGAGCGCAGCCGCATGAACCTCCTGCTGGAGGGCATCCAGGGCGAGCGGATATTCGTGACAGGAAACCCCATAAAAGAGGTACTGGACCATTATCAGAAGAAGATAGATTCAAGCAAGGCCATCCAGACATTCGGCCTGAATAAAGGCAAATATTTCCTGGCTACGCTCCACAGGGCGGAAAATGTCGATGTGCCTGAGCGCCTGGATAATTTCGTCAAGGCGTTCAATGCACTTGCATCCACATACAAAGTGCCGATAATCTGGAGCGTTCACCCCCATACCCGGAAAAGACTGCAGAAGAGGAAGCTGGACAAGCGCATCATGGCCATCGAGCCTCTGGGCCTGTTCGATTTCATCAACCTGGAGAAAAATGCCATCTGCGTGCTGACGGACTCGGGCACGGTCCAAGAGGAATGCTGCATCTTCAAAGTGCCGAACGTTACCCTCAGGGATGTCACGGAAAGGCCGGAAACCATTGAGGTGGGCAGTAATATATTAAGCGGCTCTGAACCGGGAAAAATCCGAAAATGCGTTGAACTGGCCCTCGAAAATCCTTGTAACTGGGCTCCACCGAAGGAATACCTGGTGCCTGACGTTAGCTCAGCAGTCATGAACATATTAACTGGCTACAAGCGGTGATAATTTGGCGGAGAAACAACCGCTCGTTTCAATAATAATTCCTGTCTACAACGGTTCGGATTATTTGGGAGAAGCCATAAACAGCGCATTGGCCCAGACATATAAGAATATCGAGATTATCGTCATCAACGACGGTTCCAACGATGGCGGAAAGACCGAGAAAGTTGCCAAATCGTTCGGGGATAGGATTCGATACATAAGCAAGGAAAATGGGGGGGTGGCATCGGCGCTGAATGCCGGGATTAAGGCATCCAGAGGAGAATACATATCCTGGCTCAGCCATGATGACATGTATGACACAAATAAGATAGAGGTTCAAATTAATTTTCTAGTCAATAAAGGATACCAAAATGTAGTGATATTTTCCGATTATGAAATTATCGATGATAAATCGGTGCATATTAGAACACAGAGTATCGACCCAAAATTTTTAAAATCCATATACCTTACCATTTTATCAACATCTATCAATGGATGTTCAATGCTTATCCCGAGAGATTGCTTTATGATTGCTGGCAATTTCAATGAAACACTTAAAACAGTGCAAGATAATGAAATGTGGCTTCGAATTGCATCGAAAAATATAAAATTCGAATACCTCCCAGTAAGTTTGATTAAATCTCGGGTACATCCCAACCAAACAAGCGTAAAGATTAGCGATTTTCATCAGAAGGAGAAGGACGTATTTTATCTTTGGGCTATCGACATAATACAAGGTGAAGTGAAAATAATTTTCAATGAATTAGAAGATATTGTCTTATCTAAAAAGTGCTTTAACGCCCATAGAGAGTTGATGAAAAAATGTGGAAGTGGGGAACGAAAGCTTAAGAGAGTTAATAGCATCTTCAAACATCTTGCTGCCAGATGTGGACTTCTTGATATTGCGCTTAAAGCCCAGATTGCCTTTAATTTTTCTCCGACCGAAAACAGCAAATTCACTACGTCTTCAGATTATTGGGAGACAAGATATGCCAATGGCTGTTGCTCGGGTGGGGGATCATACGGCAAGTTGGCGATATACAAAGCGAATATTATTAATTCCTTCGTTAAAAAATATTCAATACAAAGTGTTATTGAACTTGGCTGCGGAGATGGGAATCAATTGTCATATTATGTATTTTCAAGGTATATTGGGATTGACGTGTCCGAGACTGCAATCACATTATGCAAGAACAAGTTCAAAGAGGATAAAACAAAAGAATTTCATTTATATTCACACTTTTTCAATGAGATGGAAAAACAAAAAGCGGAATTATCATTGTCTATCGATGTATTATATCACCTTGTAGAGGAGGAAGTATTCTCATCATATATCAATAACCTATTCAGATGTTCTGACAAATTTGTTATTATTTATTCGACCAACTTCAGTAAAAAGCAAGATGCTAAACATCACGTTGACCGTGAGATTGTTTCCTATATCGAGAAGACAATTGTTGATTTTAAATTAATTGAGCAGATTGAAAATCATTACAAAGGCCCGGAAACAATGTCAGACTTTTTCATCTATAAGAAAATTGAAGCTTAGATTGACAAGTTGAATTGAGGATGTTACTGGACCGGATTATTTGATATGCAGATTATAAATATCGATTTCCTTATTGACGGTATTCTTCCAATCCATTTTTATTGCCATATTGCGCAGTGCTGTCCTGTCCCAGTTATGATTCAATGTGTCCACAACGGCCTTGGCGAAACGGGTCTCAAAACCATCTCCATCGGGGACAATGACGCCGCCCTCCGCTATAACCTCAGGTATTCCGCCGCAGTTACTGCCAACAACAGGCACGCCACATGCCTGTGCTTCCAATACTACGCAGCCAAATCCCTCTTTCCTGCTTGGCAATATCAACACATCCATCGCATTGATGTAATTTGGTATGTGGCTGGGTGGAACAATGCCCGTGAATTTCACTTTTATGTTCAATTCATTACATCTATCTGCAATGGATTTTCGTAGGTCTCCGTCTCCGACGACCAGGAACTCCACATCCTTCCGCTTCCCCCGGATCTTTTGAAAAATCTCGGGAAGCTTGTCTGCCCTTTTCACTTCTTTTAGATTGCCTACATAGCCTACCACTTTCTTGGACAAGGCAAGCTCTGTTTTTTTCATTTCTTTATCTTGAATTGTGAAATGGCTTGTGTCCACGCCGTTTGAAATCACGACAGCGTTTTCTCCAGAATAGCCAAGGTCCTTGGCTGCTTTCAACAGGGACTTGCTCACAAAAATCACTCTGTCGGCCTCTCTTAGAACGGAAACGGTCATCGCCCTGACAGAATGGTCCAGCTGCGGATATGTATGTATGTCAGAACCATGGCATGTGATTACCAGGGGAAGGCCTGTTCTCCGGCTCAGGGCGGTTCCCACGCATCCTTCTGGGTATGGAATGTGGCAGTGAATCAAATCATACTTTGAAAAATCAACTTTCGATAGAATGATATCGGCGAATTTCTCGCACATCTGCTTTCGGTATTTTACCGGATTGCGTCTTCTCCTGAAGGCATCCTTCAGGCCGATTCTATAGGTGAAACCCGTCCATGTGACCCCCTCTTTTATGATTTTCTCTTTCTCTCCCTGAACGATACCCCTGCCCAGCATCTTATGAATCAACGCGTATATTGGTTCATGGTTCATAATTAAAAAATGCACATCGCAAGCCAGCCCCTGAGAGCGCAGTTGCTTAATCCGCGGGGTGATGAATGCTTCTTTCATCGGGTTGTCTGGTGTTGGGCGCTCTTGAGAAACGTAGAATATCCTAACCAGAACTTAACCCCCGCTTGATTTTGCTCAGCAACCTCATTGCTTTCCCATTTTGTCCAATGGAGGAAGAGTGAGGGTAATCAAGGATGGTTTTCTTGGGTAAATTCATAATTTCGTTAAATTCATCCAGCGTAAGGTTTAATTTTTCCGCGACATAATTAATCTCATCTTTTATCTTGTCTTTATCATAAGGGCTCTTTTCTAGTTCGCGCAATGCATCTTGGCGTCTCATCTGGCCAGCCACTATCAGGCTCGAAAAGAACATCCTGCGCTTGTCGAAGCCGAATTTGGTAGGTAGTATGTATGTTTGGAAAAATTTCGTGTATGTGGATTCGAGATGTTTCCCGCCGTAATCCTTCCAATCCAGTTTGGCGGCTATCTCCTTCTTAGCCTTGTCCTTGTCATAATCCACATAATCCAGGAAGTGCACCCATTTAATGTTCAATGTCTTCCTATAGTAGTCCTGTTTTTTGGTATCCATATGAGGGAAAGTTTTAAGCTCCTTGGTGCCGAATTGTTGTTGAACTGCTGAGATGTATTCCCAATCCATGTGGCCCCGGGACCATGCGGGAGGAAGAATCGATTCGGTAACATGGTTTGTTCCTGCAAGGATGAATTTCAGGCTCTCCTTCTCAGCCATTTCAAACATTATGGACTGCATTGCATGATCAGATGGGATTTCCGAGTCCGGGGTTGATGCCTTTAGGAAAGAAAGCTGGAGATCCCTGAACTCCTCCCAATCTGCGACAATGGTCCGCATCTCGATGCCCAGCTTCTTGCATACGGTTTCCATGTTGTGGACTGCTATATCTGTGTTCCAACCATTGTCAACATGAATTGCCAGCGGATTGAGGTCAAGTTGCCTGGCCAGGTATGCGGTGTATGTGCTGTCAACCCCGCCGCTTACGCCGAGGATGCAATCGTATGATTTCCCTTTTCCGTCCTCCTTGATCTTTTTTACCAACCTATCAAGTTCTTGCTTCTTCTTCTCTTTGCTCAAAGAAAGGGGGGGTTTCGAGAGGATATTTAATGAATCGGTGCAATGGTTGCAATGCCCTTGCCTGTCAAAGACAATGTCGGGATTTGATGTATCCATCACACATCGTGTGCATATCTGATATTCACGTGTTTTCTTCTTCATGCAAATACACAGAATTATTGATATTTATATCTATCGATTATTGAAACATGTTGATGGGATGACAACTGCACATTGTGGGATAGATGTGATGGGTGAGAAAACCCATGGAAATTGTTATTTAGTTATTCATCATTACGATAAATTAATGGTTAAAGCAACAAAGGCGATCAGTGAATTCCTAATTAATTCAGCGAATCTAATCAAGTATCGGAATGATGTTGCTCGAAACGACCCGGAAAACCTCAGTGTTTTCACGACCAATAGATGCAACCTCTCATGCTTTTACTGCAGCCGCAATGTCTCAGACGATTCAACAGGTTCATCCAATCGTTACGATGATAAAAGCGATTTTAAAAATCAGGACCTGACAATGATTCTTCAGAAGTATCCCGGAATTCAACATGTCTCTTTTGTGGGCATCGGTGAACCGTTTTTGAATAAGGACTTGCTGAAGATGGCTGAACAGGTGAAAAAAAGCGGCAGGACTACCTCGGTGATTACCAATGGGACCCTGTTGCACAACTTCCGGGGAAAAATCGGATCTCATTTTGACTACATATCAATCAGCTTACACGGCTTAACCGCAAAGGAATTAACCGATGTCTCTGGGGCCCCTGAAACCACATTCCGGCAATTCATGGATAATGTTGAAAATCTGGTGAAGGAAGAGAAGGAAAAATTTCCGGAATTAAAAATCCGGGCCTCGGTGGTCTATCTCAAAGAAAATCGAGAACGTGTTATTCAGGCAGCAGAGTTTTGCATAAAACATGGAATTACAGAAATAGATGTTCAGAATTACTTGCCGATAGGCGTTGATGAAGGCAAGAACTGTGTATTCGATGATGAAAAGGACCATATCCTGTTCATGAAAAAAATTTCAAATGAATATCGAAAAAAACTTAATGTAAACATGCCCGTTTTAATTAAACGCAATGTTAACCGAATAAAATGGGGCTGCCAATCCTTTTACAGAACCCTGAGGGTCGATGGCTTGGGGCAGATAAGCGGGTGCACGCGCATACTTCCGCCATCACCCAAGAACGGCAACATTCACAAAGAGATGGATGTGTGGAATAACGAATACTATAAAGATATGAGACGAAAATTTCGTACCAAGAAAGATATTCCTGAAACGTGTAGATTTTGCCCAGATGCACAATAGGAGAATTATAAGAGGATTAAATATCAGTTAACTATCCCCAAAAATTTTTTAAAAAAGGAAATCCTCTGATTCTCCTTCTCTCCAAGATGAATGTGCAAGATTTCGCTTCGTTCCACCCTTTTTCCCATCCGGGCGAGTGTGAATTTCTCGATTGTGTCCAGGCTGTCTTCCACATTCGTTGGCGCATTCGGGAGCTGCAGCAGAAACGGAGCCCCATCAGGAAAATCTGTGTCCTTGTATCCCAGTATCGTGGGCAGCCCGTGTGCCAGATACTCCCGGACTTTCAAAGGGCTTGCTTCGTTCATGTTCTTGCGGTGCAATGCTAAAGTAGCGATTGCCACATCTGATTTTGATAATATGTCAGAATATTTTTCGTTGTTAAGATGGCCATGAAAATGCATGTTCGTAGGGGGCGCAACAACCTCGCTGGCAGTCACGCCCACAAGTTCAAATTGCCAGGTCGGATAATGTTTGGCAATCACACAAATTTTATCAATTCCATGCCACGATTGTCCCGGAGTCCCCATAAAAAATAATCTTGGCGAGTTGTTGTTTGGAGCTTGTGATGGTGAGATTTTGTCTATATCGATTCCGTTGGATATCACCACACCCAGTTTTTTATACCTTGAGAAATAAATTTTCAGTTCATTACTTAGAAAGACGAAACCGCTGAGGCGGCTATAAAATCGATTACGGGAAAATAGATAGTAGATGAACCTAATGTATTGTTTTTGTTTCAGCAAATATGATTTTATCTCCGCGTAGTCATCCGAATTAATCTCCATGATAGATGGAAATTCGGAAACAATCCTGTTGATGAACGGATAAGGCCAAGAAAATCGCAAATACAGCATATCTGGTTTCCACGGAAGGATTTTTTCAAGGAGTAAATTACGGTTCATCTTGTCCGAGAATTTTTGAGTTAACGTAATTTCAACGTTTAAATCACTCAGACCGCTCCAGCACTCCTTGCTTTGGGCTGCAACAAATAATTTAGCTTCGTGTCCTTTAGTTATCCAGTAATGCATTTGCGCAGCAATCTTCTTCAGTACGCCCGTTTCCTGATTGACATCCTCGCATATCACATAGGCGATTCTTAAGCCTCTAGGCATGCCATTCGATTTGTTCATTCTTTAGTGCAACCGATTTTATATATATATGATTAACTAGTTGCAGATTTGCATCCAAAGCGCGAAAATGTCACTATCGAGAGTCAAGATTCATCGAATTCAAATCACAACGAGCAAATGTTATTATATCGCTCATTCATCCCTTCAACTGATGCTTAGCGTTCTACATTACTGGTGTTTTACATCGAAAGGAGGCAAATGAAAATGAAAGTGCTTTTCAACCTCCCGTCCATACCGCAATATTCCGCAATATTTCAAACACTAAAATGCCTGGCGAAAAGGCTGAACTCATTGACCGTGATTACAAACGAGGTTGATTCACAATATCTCAATGACACTCCACCCAATCTTCAGCTTTTACAACTTCCAAGGTCGAAACTTCGATTTTTAAACGGACTCATTTATAAGAGCGAATACCACAAATGCGATGTGATTCATGATACATTCGGTTACTTTCTTCCCATTGGGATTTTGACCAAATTTTCCAAATCAAAATACATCACATCGGGCTGGGGTTGCTCAGCCAGTTGGTATTACAAAGCAAAGGAGATTGGATTTGAAGACGAAGAGGAATTGAACCTCCATCGCCGGCTGATGTTCCGGGAACACATAAACACAATGCTTTGCAAAGCCATATTAGTAAATAGCCCCTCTTTTACTAAAGATTATGCCGAGTTTTATGGATATTCAAAATCCAAGATGTTCGAGGTTCCCGAACCAGTCATAATAAACCAGGAAACACGATATGTCAGTAAACAAGATAAAACATTCAACATCCTATATCTAGGAAATATATCCAAAATGAAAGGTATTCATGTTCTTCTTGAGGCGTTTGAAAAACTCTTGGAGGCAGGCCACGATGCAAAACTCACTGCCATAGGCAAATACATCCCCCACGATAGACATATTATCGAGCAACGTTCCTGGAAGAACGTTGATATCTTAGAACCGGTGGGGCACCATGAATTGTCCAAATACTTCCAAAAAGCAGATTTATACGTGCACCCTTCATACCAAGAAGGGATGCCCCGGGTCGTGATGGAGGCGCTATCATATGGCGTTCCGGTGGTTGCATCTGATTTACCTGGGATAAGAGCAATTGACGGGAACAGTGATTTAATAAGGTTCATGGAAAATTATGATTCGAATAATCTTAAAAACATCCTATGCGATGAGTTAATCCACCCCAGGAAAAATGCAAATTATTTCCGAGATGCCAGAGCAAGAATGGCGGATTTTTCTCCCGAAAAAATAGCCGATAAGATTTTCAAGATATATGAAATGTTATAAAATCATACATACCAAACAGAGTTTCCGGGTGATGAGTATACACGATTCATGTCCCCGTCGCAATAATGGAGGATTTCATTAAAATGCTCAGTCCTCTCTTCCAATTTAAACATAAAACAGGTTGAGTCAGAAATAACGATAAAAGTACCACCCGAATCGAGTGTGGGCGAATCGGGATTGAAATCAATTAAACGGAGAAATATCAACTTTCCGGGAGCATGTCTCTCCCAGATATAATTTATGTATACTTGATTGTCCCAATAACGGTAAACATATGCGGAATCAACATGCCCAACTGTAAATGAATAGCGTTCTTCGTCTTGAGGTGATTGAAAATATCCCGCCTGGTTGTAATGATACGCTAGAGAGCCAATCATCGGAGACAACATAATTAGAATGATTAATGCCGACATGAACTTCGTTTTATCGATTCTTCCGAGTCCTTTCAGTCGATTTTTGATATCATCTGGTAAAAGATAAATAAGCATGAGAATGCTTCCAAATCCAAGGTATAAAAAAGAACGATCCCCCATATTTAACGACGGATATAAGATATTACCAATTGTAAGAATGCCTGTTGAAAGAAACCCGCCTAAAATAAATAAATTTAAACCCGTGAATTCCTTCTTCTTAAACATCTGAAAGGTTCCAAATGATGCTATAAAAGCAAAAATTCCCAAAACATATAACCGCATGAGTTCTGCCATTGCAAAATTTCCACCCAATCTTTCAACACCTAAAATTCCGGCTTGTTGAATTCCTGAATTAAAAATTCCGATTCCGTGAATATTAACTTTGCAGTTGATGACCGCCTGTAATCC
This sequence comes from Methanomassiliicoccales archaeon UBA147, assembly GCA_002496385.1. Taxonomy (GTDB): domain Archaea; phylum Thermoplasmatota; class Thermoplasmata; order SG8-5; family SG8-5; genus UBA147. The sequence continues at coordinate 54,421 of DAJR01000023.1, forward strand.
CAAATTACTGAACATTGAAAAGATTAAATTATAAAATAAAGGATTGAGAATGCTCATTCCAATCAGAAAATAGATTGCTACTGGCATGTATGTATTCAGAGAAGTTCTGGCCGTCTTGGTAGATTTTAAACCGTAGTGCATGAAAGCGGTGAAAGCATAGGCAAGTGCAATGTATATTGTTGTGGGCCCATGAGTGAACATCAGAAATGAAAATAAAAGTAGCTGAAGAAGAAAATTATTACGGATATTCCTTGCGGGAACAATAATTGTATAAATTAACAATGGTAGAATTATGAGACCGAAAGCATGGGGAGAATAATGAAATTGAAAATATGGAATAGACATGATCATCAATATCATGATTATTCTTGCTTTTGTCAGAGGCATCAATTTTTTAAATAGGAGGTACATGCATGTAAAAAACCAAAATGGCATCAGAATCCTAAAAATGGATAGCAACGGCACTGTTGCTGCCAAATCCACCCCGAGCAATACCACAAGAATTTTGGTGAATATGAAAGAGCCGAAATATAATTGGGGGTATGTAGCCAGGGGATCATTGGAAAAGAATAGATTTGACGAATTTGCAAGATTAATTCCATTGAAATAATGTCCATATGCATCCGTGGTGCCCACAGGATTGTGCAGAAAGAACGATTCCATGTTGATGAACAACATGATGAAAATGCTCATCGCAATGAAGAAGCAGTATCGTTTTTTATTTGTAATGTTAACAGCCATCAGAACGAAAGAGAGTATTAGGGCAAGCCAATACTCGGCCGGGATCAAGCTTAAAATGCCAAATTGTGAGTCCGATGGGAACTGGAGGATTGGATTATGAAACATGAATGCAACCATCGCCAATGCCAATGAAACAAGGACGGTCAGCAACATTCCGTTGGTTGTTCGCATCCAGTTCATGATGCGATTTCCTGCATTTTCTAGGGCATCAACCATGATATTCACGAAACCATTTATCTATTTTAATGTGTTCATCGAACCCCGGCAGCCTTCACTTGCCAACTCAAGGTATTTTTTCAGGTATCTTTTTGTCGAAAAATTATCCTGGAATACTCGAATTATCGTGTCCCTGGGGATGTTCGGCCGGTCAATTGTGGCGAGCCTCGTTCCCAAGTCTCCGACCGGAATGACCAGCTTCTCAGATATCTTGCCCACAACCTCCTTCGTCCCACCCATGTCCGAGCATATCACGGGTGTTCCGAGGGACATGGCCTCCAGCGCCACCAGCGGACAGTTCTCCGGCCAGAGTGAGGGAATCAATACTGCATTGGCGTCCCTGACGTACGACCATTTGTCCCTAACCCATCCAAGGTACTGGATTCGTGGAGAAAGATTCTCATCCCGAATCCTCCTGGTGATTTCGTTCGCCAGGCTGCCATTGCCGATGATTAACAACGTCTCCTTGTTGTGGGTGAATGCATCCAGAAGCTCCATGACACCCTTGTGCGGTTCCATGACTCCGATGAAAAGGAAGAAGTCGGATTTTCCTGAATTCACGATTTTTTCTGGCGGGTCCGGAACGAAGTTTGGCAGAACAGTAGTGTTATTCACTATGCCTTTCAATTGTTCCTGCATGAAACCAGATGGGCAGATGACGCAATCCAGCTCTTTTGTGTTTAGCTTGCTCCTCCAGAATTGGGGGGGTCTTCCCGAAGAGATGACGCAGGATTTGCATCTTCTTTCCTTGCAAAGCCGGCCTTTTCTCATCATGTCATTTCTCTGGCAGGCCAGCCAATAATCGTGAGCCGTGTACATCTGCCTATACTCAGCCAGTTTCTGAAACAGCCCATGCCCCAGAAGGGAGATGTTGTGGTGATGTACAACATTGGGATTCACCTCATCGACCAATTTTCGGTATTGTTTCAACACATAGCTTGAATTACCAAAGGCATAAGCTTTCAGTGGGGTCAACCTTCCGTAGGGAGATTCCAGAGAATGAACCTGGACTCTGCCATGTTTCAGGGATTCGGCTTCATTCCTCCTCTTCAGCCGGTAAGCGTCCCTGCTGAACATAACATGGACTTCATGCCCGCGTCTTGCCAGTTCCTCGGCAAGGTATTTCACATGAACGGCATCGCCACCCAGATGATAGGGGGGATAGAACGTGCTGGTCATGACAAATCGCAGGGTTTCCATTTCAATTATCCTCGGCGGGCATGCTCCTGAGATGCCTTCTCAATGAGCGTGCTCCATTCTGTGAAGCATGAAGTTGTTTATTATCTTAATTGAATATTTCACTGCCATGTTGAAATCGTCCGGGTTTCGGAGAACGTGCTTGATGTTTTCCAGGTACCAAACCGGGTAAGTGTAGAGCGCCTTGTAAGCCATGTACCGGGCCTTGTTCAGGTTCTCTGGTGACATCTCCTCCGTTCCGACGACCGACTCATGCTGATATAGCTGGCGCCAATCCATCTCCTTTATCAGGCCTTTCTCCAGCGCCCATTTGTGAAGCTGGGTGCCCGGATACGGAACGGCAACGTTGAATTGGACACCTGTCGGCAGTGTTTCCTTGATGAAGTCGATTGTCTCCTGGACGGTTTCCCATGTCTCGCCCGGAAGCCCAAATATGAAGCTGCAAAGGACCTTGATGCCGTGCTTCTTGGCCAGCCGGATTGACTCCTTTGCCTCTGCGACGGTTATCCTCTTGGAGGCTGCGTCCAGAATCTTCTGACTGCCCGATTCGATGCCGATGGACATTCCCCTGCAGCCCGCATCCCTCATGGCTATTACCAATTCCTCATCCAGTAGGTTGGCCCTGGTGTTGCAGTACCACTTGATGTCCATGTTTTCCTTGATCATTGCATTGCAAAGGGCCATCACCCTTTTCTTGTCGATGGTGAAGGTCTCGTCGAAGAAGGAGACCAGCTTTATGTCGTACTTCTGCTTGAGAAATCTCAGCTCTTTCATGACGCTCTCGGCTGAACGCGGCTTCCAGGGGGTGCCGGCGACGGTGCAGTATATGCATCTGTACGGGCAGCCGCGGCTGGTGTACAGAATGGTGAAAGCCTCATCCGTTGGTGTGTTGATGAAGTACGGCTCAAGGGATTCCAGCAGGTCATAGGCGGGCATCGGCAGCTCATCCAGGTGGGCAATCATCTCTCTAGTCGGCGGATTCAACCTAACTCCATCGGGGCTATGCCAGGCCATGCCGCTGACGCTTTCGGCATCCGGCAGCTTATCTATGATGGCCGGAACAACGGACTCATAATCCCCTGTAATAAAGAAATCAAGGTCCGGAACCGCGTTCATGACCTCCTGCGGAACTTTATTCAGGGACCAGCAAAGTCCTATTGTTTTCATCAAGGGATTGGCCTTCCTGGCCATGGCGCAGATGTACGTGTCATGGTCGAAGGTCGTGGGCGTGAATCTGAATATCAGCACATCAGGTTTTACATCTATCAGTTTCTTTTCGACATGTTCGAATGATATGTCGAAACCATTAGCGTCTATGAGCATGACATCATGCCCCCCCGTCCTCAAAATCGCAGCGAGCTGAAGCAGACTGTAAGGCTCCAGAACCGAGTATCGCTCGGTGATCTCGCAGCGTTCCTCGCGGATGACTGGCAGCCCTTCGAATCTGGGGGGGTTGACAAGCATAATCTTCATCTGCTCCCCCCGAGGATGGAAAGGAACATTTCCCGAGTGAGCCGAACCGTTCCCTTCAGGGAAAAGTCCCGTGCGATATGCTCCTTTGCCTCATGGCCCAATTTCGCCCTGAGCGCAGCATCGCCTATCAAAAGGTTCATGCTATCAGCCAGTTCATTAGAGTCCCCTGGGTTCACGAGGTAACCGTTCTTGCCATGATTGATGATCTCCGGTATCCCTCCCACCCTGGACGCGACACAGGCATTTCCGCAGGCCATGGCCTCTAAAAGTGAGAAGGGCATGCTCTCGCTTATGCTGGGTAGAACGAATATGTCCGCTTGACCAAGGATTTCAGGCATCTCCTCGTATTTCCTTTGGCCGAGGAACGTGATAGCAGTTTCAGGCACACCGCTATCTTTCGCGGTTTGGGACCACTGACCAACATTTCCGCCACCGACCAAGGTGAGGTGCGTTTCGGGATTTGCCTTATGTACCGCAGCGAAAGCTTCCATCAAATTATTCAGTCCCTTCAAGGCAAGTAATCTTCCACAGTACAGGATGTTCAACCGTTCCGGGTGGGGTTCATCGATATGGCGGCGGTTGAATCGTTCCAGGTCAACTCCATTTCTGATCGTTTTACTGCTGGGAACTTGTTTTTGGAGTATCCATTCAACATCTTTCCGGATGAAATCAGATACGAAAATCATGTTCACGGTGTTCTTCAAGTAATATCTCTCCACCACGCTTAGGAATGGATATCCCATCCTTACCATCCTTTCAGACTTATCCATGTGCTGGAGATCTCCAGATGATTGTTTGGTGCCCAGAAATTGACTCGATATGGTTGTATGGGCTGTCGTTATGCTGTTGCACTGCAATCTCCTCAGCTTCAACAAAAGGTCTGGCATGTGGGCATGGTTGGAATGGATTAGGTCGAATTTTTCCTTTTCCAACAGAACAGGGAGCCGTCTGGCCACGTTCAATTGATATATTGCATTGTAGAAAAATCGATCTTTGGCTGTGCTGAGTATATGAATTTTCACGCGGCCGTTGAAATAATCCTCTATCGCCCTAACGGTGGGCGCCTGATTCCCCCCTCGCAGCGTGGTGAATACATGAATTTCATCGGATAAGGATAGTTCTCGGGCGAGAAGTATCGAATATGTGCCCACCCCGCCCCAGTTGGGAAGGAACTCGGGGGCGAGCATGGCTATCTTCAGGGTTTCCATCAATCGCCAGTAGTTGGGTTGTCTATATATTCTTTTTGATTTTTTGCATTGGAAAATGATTAATATCCATGCCGCACTCTCAACCCGTTACCATGAAATACCTGATAACCGGCGGCGCCGGCTTCATTGGCAGCCACCTCATCAATAAACTTGCTGGGAAGCACGAAATTGTGGTTCTCGACGACCTGAGCGAGAGCACCACCGACATGATACGGGCCCACATCGACAGCGGTGCAGTCAAATTCATAGAGGCCAGCATATCCGACACAAAAACCCTGGACTCTGCAATGGGGGGTGTTGACACAGTCTTCCACCTTGCCGCCCACCGGGATGTTCGCGCGGGCGCCGAGAACCCGGCCAAGGACATGGACAATGGCATCCTGGCAACGTACCAGGTTCTGGAATCCATGAGAAGAAAAGATGTCAAAAGTATTATTTTTTCATCAAGCCAGACCGTGTACGGGGAAGTGTCCGACGAACCAGTCTCTGAGAATTTCGGACCAATGGTGCCAATCTCGATATATGGCGCCTCCAAGCTGGCCTGTGAATCCCTGATAATGGCCTATTCTCACACATACGGCATGAAATCCTGGATTTACCGGTTCGCCAATATCGTGGGGGAAGGCGGGACCCACGGCGTCATTCCCGATTTCATCCTGAAGCTGAAGAAAGATCCGAAAAGGCTTGAGATACTGGGGGACGGCACCCAGACCAAGCCCTATCTGGAGGTGGGCGATTGCGTGGGCGGGATGCTCTTCGGGTGGGAGAACTCGCACGACAGCGTGAATCTTTTCAATCTGGGCACCGAGGGATGGACCAGCGTGACCAAGCTCGCGGAGATGGTGGTCGAGGAATGCGGCCTGAAGGACGTCGAGTTCCATTACAGCGGCGGGAAGCGCGGCTGGGTGGGCGATGTGCCCAGAATAAGGCTGTCCAGCGATAAGATACGGAAGCTAGGGTGGACTACAAAATACGATTCCGACGAGGCCGTCAGGGTGGCGGCCAAGGCACTGTACAAGCAATTGTGGTAGCCCTACAATGTCTTCGCGTACTCGAACACATTCCCGGCTTTCAGGATGTCCTTCTGAACCGTTGACAGAGGCTTCAGCTTTCCGATCGCCTGCCCGCCTGCTTTGATTGTCCCGGCCTCCGAGTCCATTTCAACAATGTCTCCGGACTTGACCTTGGCCAGGTCGATATCCTTGATTGTCAGTATCGGGAATCCGGAATTGATTGCGTTTCGCTTGTATATCGCGCCGAACGATTGCGCAGCCACACATATTATCTTGAGCGCGGCAAAGCAATCCACCGCATGCTGCCTTGAAGAACCCGAACCGAAGTTCTGGCCCGTGATGACGATATCCCCGGGCTGCGCCTTCTTGGCGAAATCCCTATAGCCCTCCAGGTTGTCGAAGGCATACTGCCCCATTTCCGCAATTTCAGTGATTGCCAGGTACTTGTTGTGGAATATCATGTCCGTGTCTATATCGTCAATAAGCTTGCCCTGCCTCAGCAGCACCCAGGCCCTTCCTTTGAATATCATTCATTCCACCTCCTGCAATGTGGCAATCCGACCAAGTATGGCAGAAGCCGCCGCAGTCTCGGGCGATGCCAGGTAAGTGTCACCGGCGCCCTGCTTTCCCGCAAAATTCCTGTTGGACGTGGAAATGTGGACCTGGCCCTCGCCGGTCATGCCGATCTGCCCTGAAGCGCAGCCGCCGCAACCCGGGTTTGACACGACGAACCCCGACTCGATGAGCGTCGAGATATGCCCATCTTTCAGGAGCCTCTTCCAGACCTTCATTGTGGCCGGCACCAGCGTTGCCACAATCCCGGGCTTCACCTTCCTGCCCTTCATTATCTTGGCCACCGAGACGATGTCCTCGTATGTCCCGTTGGTGCAGGAGCCGATGAACACCGAATGTATCGGCCTTCCTCCCAGGGATTCGACGTCAACGACTGCGTCAGGCTTCGGGGGCTTGGCAATCTGCGGCTTCAGGCCGGAGATGTCCAGGTCTATGGTCTTCTCGTAAACCGCGTCCCTGTCCGGGGTGATGGCTTTCTTCTGGCCGAAATGCTTCAGCACTTCCTTGTTGGGGACGATGAGGCCGATGATGGCCCCCATCTCCGTGGCCATCGAAGCAAGCGTGATGCGACCTGCCAGGTCAAGCTTGTCGATTGCAGACCCGCGGAACTCTATCGCCTTTCCCAGTGCCGTCTTGGTGCCCAACTTCCCTGTGATGAAAAGGGTGAGGTCCTTTGCGGAACAGGTCTTCGGCAGGTCGCCCTTGATGTTCACAACAATGCTGCCCGGAACCTCGAACCAGGTCTTTCCCGTCTTGAAAACGAATGCAATATCCTGGTCGCCCATGCCCTGGCCGAATGCCCCGACCGCGCCCATGATGTTGAGATGCGAATCAGTTCCCACCACTGTCGAGCCGGGGTATCCCAGGCCCTCCTCTATCATCACATGGGAGCCGATTCCCGCGTCCACGTCGTACAGCTTTATGCCCTGCTCCCAGGCGAAGTTCCTGCATATCTGCTGGTTGTTGGCATAGGGAATGGTGTTGGCGGGCACGTTGCAGTCGAACGTGAAGAACGTCTTCTTCGGGTCCTCGACCTTGTTGCCAGGATAATATTTTTTGAAATTCTTGACGACGTTCGCGCCGCCGAAGTCTCGCGCGGAGCGCACATCGATGCCTATCCAGACTATCTTTCCCGCAACGACGTCCTCATCCGCGTGTGCGGCCAGAATCTTCTCGACCAATGTTTTACCCATGGGAGCACCGTAGGGGAATTCCGTTCGGGATTTAAGGGTTTAGACGTATTTTTGTATTTTTGTCATGGGGATGGAGGGAGAATTTGCATTAATACGCAACCAAAGGCAAAGAGAGACGAATCAGAACTTAGGTGGCACCAATCTTAAAATACTCCAAGTCCACCACCCCTATATTCAGTTCCAGCCAGTTCCATCATGCCCCGCCTGTCAGGGCGGGGTTGTGGCCTGGTTTCCGGAACCAGGCTGATGAACCGATTCTCTATCTTTCATACTTTGGAGACCCAGCCTGTGAGGGCTGGGAGGTATTGACAACGAGGTTCAACCCGGTGCCGAGTCCCGGCCAACCAAAGGATGAGAGAGACGAATCTATGAGCTTGTATCTATTCGCTAATATGACGAACAGACTCTGCCACAATATTTTTACATTCGCTAGTTCGTCGGTTGCGCCTAATGGCATAACAAAATGTTTCTGGCCATTAGGCTAACCATTTTTCATTGTAACCATAATGATAAAAGAAAGAAAAATGGACTCAGCGGGATTCGAACCCGCGGCCTCTGCCTTGCGAAGGCAGCGATCTACCGGGCTGATCTATAAGCCCATATTATTTGAAACAGCCAATAGCATATAAGATATAAACTTTTGTCAGCAACAGCCCGGTATTGGGCCAATTTCTGAACGATGCAATAATCAACAAAAGAAATTAGCCCGTATCATCAAACTAGCGATTAATGGCTTATGTTACCAGAGTCTGTTTGATGAAAGACCGAATTGCACCAAACGCATAGAATTCGGTCGTATCGCCAAACTAGCTATTATTACCATATGTTATTGAAGTCTGTTTGGCGTTATTAACTCTAGTATTGGGGCGTTTCTCTCTATCTTTCACTTCGTTCATTAACCTTTTATCCCTCCGCGAAGTTCAAGGTCTCAATGCCCATCTCCGCCTCCGGAAAAGGCTTCGATATCATCCTGGTCTCCGCAGAGTACTGGGACGACCATCCCCTTTCACCTGTCGGGGTGATAGCCAGGGTGCTGGATGCCAAGGGGTTTTCCATCGGCATAATCGAGAAGCCCGAAACTCCTGAGGATTTCACCCGCCTGGGCAGCCCCAAATTGTTCTTCGGCGTGACAGCAGGGTCCATCGACAGCATGATGAACAATTACACGCCAATGAAGCACAAACGGGCGGACGACCCGCATGCCAGGAAGCAGAATCCCATGCCGGATCGCGCCACCATCGTTTACTGCAATGCCCTCAGGCGGCATTTCAAGGGCTGCACCATCGTCATCGGCGGCATCGAGGCCTCCCTGCGCCGGTTCACGCATTACGATTACTGGAACAACAATGTCAGGCGCAGCATCCTTCTGGACTCGAGGGCGGATGTACTCGTTTACGGCAACGGCGAGATGCAGATAATCGAGCTGGCACAGCGGGCCAGGGCCGGAAAGCCGCTCGCAGGGGTTCAGGGGACTTGTGTGGTATCGAAGACCGTGCCCGAGGGGTTCGGACGACTGCCCGGCCATGCCCTGGCTGCCGCGGACAAGAAGGCTTTTTGCGAGATGCAGAACCAATTCTCCATCACGAAAAACCTGGCGCAGGAGTATGACAGGAACTTCGTCCTGCAGTACGCCTACCCGGGATACACGACAGGATTCCTTGACTGGATATACTCGCTCGATTACTCAAGGGACATGCATCCCGAATCGCTCCTCAGGATGGCGCAGTTCTCAGTCCAGACGCACAGGGGCTGCATCGGGAGTTGCTCGTTCTGCTCCATCGGGCTGCACCAGGGCAACCGGATAATCTCGCGGAGCGAGGGAAGCATACTGGCCGAGCTCAGGAAAATAGCGGGGCACAGGGAGTTCAGGGGGGTGATTGACGACCTGGGGGGGCCGTCCGCCAACATGTACGGGATGGACTGCGATGCCTGCGAAGGCGACTGCACAGCCTGCGGAAAGCTGGACCGCTCCCACGCGCCTCTGATTGCGCTCATGAAGAAGGCCAGGAAGGTCAAGGGCGTCAGGAACGTATTCGTCCGGAGCGGGGTCCGGTACGACCTGGCCATTGACAGCCCCGAGTACATCAAAGAGCTTGCTGAACATCATGTCTCCGGCTGCCTGAAGATAGCGCCCGAGCATTTTTCAAAAACGGTTCTGGGGCTGATGAACAAGCCTGGCGAGAGGTTCGACGAGTTCGTCGAGCTGTTCGGCAAGCTGAGCGCCGGAACCGGCCATACCCTCAGGCATTACCTTATGATTGGGCATCCCGGGGAGGACGCGGCAAGCCTGGACGCACTGGTGAGAAAAGCCCGGGGTCTGGGTAACATCGAGAACTTCCAGCTGTTCACCCCGACACCGATGACGCTGTCCACCTGCATGTACTGGACCGGGCTGGACCCAAGGACCATGCGGCTGGTGAAAATCGTGTATGACTATCATACAAAGAAGAAGATGAAGGAGAAGGTCCTGGCAGTCATCAAGGAAAGCGATCCGGATATGGACAAAGATTATTAGAATGTACCCGGTTACCTCGCACGTTTCTCATGCCACAATGCACGATTTGCGGACAGGAGACTGCATTCATCCCCCAGTACCAGCAGTGGTACTGTTACCGCTGCCAGGTTTATCCATATGCCACGCACACTCAGCCAAGTTATCAATCCCCTCCGCAGTATTATGCCCCTGCATACTACGCGCCCCAGTACTACCAGCCTCCTCCGGCCTATTACCGCCCGCCGGCAGCAGTGCCCAGTTTCCAGGCGGCCATTTCCAAGGTTCATGCGTCGTTCATGATGCGCCAGAGCGCGGACAGGACCGTTTCAATGGCCTGGGTATGGGCGATAGTGCTTCTCCAGGTGGTGCTCCCGGTGTCTGCCATAATAACAGGGGTCGCGCTTCTGGCTGGCACGGAATCCACAGAGATCGACCCCGGCCACCTTCTTTTGATAATACTTGCGGTGCTCATAGTCTCAATTGCCCTGGCCGCGGTCTATGCGCTCCTCACGTACCGTCTGGTGGGCCGGAGGGACAGCCATTTCCGGCGGGACAACCTGCTGATGGAGGGCATGGGCGAGTACCTGACCGCTGTCTCGGCCAGCACCCAGACCGACCTCAACGTTGAAAGATGGACCATGAACACGCTCCACGTCCAGGGGATGACCCAGGACAGGTCTGCAAGCCTCTGGGCGGTGCTGGTCGCCCTGCTCCCCATAATCGGGATCATCTTCCTGATTTATTGCATGATGTTCCTCACAAAGGACACCCACCAGCATGACGAGAGGCAGAGGGCGTTCAACCGTTATTTCGAGGCTGGGATGGCCCGCTCCGGGAAGGAATTCCGGGCGTCAGGCGCATGGCAACCTCTTCCCAACCGGGATGTCGCGGCCTATGTGATCCTGACCGTGCTCACCGTCGGGTTGTTCCTCCCCTACTGGTGGTACGTGAACATCGAGGACATGAACCTGCACATGAAGAACCAGTGGGAGTTCGAGAACGCCCTTGTCGAGACTTTCAAGGCAGAGGCATGAGCGCATGGAAAATACGCCCCTGAGACCAAGACACCTTCTCATCGCCTTCGGATTCGGCGCCCTCTCGACGCTGGTTGCCTCCTGGGCGTCGCTGGCATTGATGCTGAGGACCAGCACCTACACGCTTCCTTTCGCGGTCGAGGACGCCGGTCTGGTCACGATTCTGATGGCCGTCATAGTCGCGCCTTTCGTCGAGGAATTGGCGAAGCCGATAGGCCTCTATTTCATCCGGTCGGAGGAAAAACCGGATTTCAAACTCGGGGATTGGGCGCTCCTGGGGGCAATGGCCGGGCTCGGTTTCGCAATGGTCGAGAATTTCCTCTATGCCGCCACTGTCCTGAGCTACGGGGCGGATGTCTCGGCAATGCTCCTTGGGCTGAGGTTCCTCCTCCCGCTCCACATGATCGCCACGGCGATATCGGGATATGGGGTAGGGCTGTGGGCCAAGACAGGGAACGCAAAATATTTCGCGGCCTGCATCTCCGTCTCGATGCTCCTCCACGGGCTCTTCAACCTTGCCGCATCGGTGGTGGGGTGACCATGGGGCTACCGGAAGGAACATTCAGGGGATTGGCGAGAGTCGTTTCCCCGCTATCATTCTGGATGGCGGCCGGGTGGGCAGCATATCCAACGGCCATCCAGCGCATCAGCGCCGACATGGGCGAGGCGATGGACATTGCAGAAGTGAGATTGTTCTCCGCCATCATGACGGTTTGCTGTCTGGGGGCGGGCATCGCGCTTGCGGTTTACGGGTTCACGGGAAGGGATGCGAGGGATGAAGACCTCAGAGCCCTGGCGAAAAAATCTCTGTTGTGCCCGTACTGCGGTGCCACTATGGCATCGGACAACGGGAGGTGTGGCAAATGCGGCAAAGAGATCCCTCGCGTTCGTTAAAATCAAAGAAGAACTGACAATCAGAATCCAAATTAATCAACCCCTGGCATAGGCTGGATTAGGGGCTGCCAGGGGTCTGTCCGGTCAACGTTCCCACTGATTGGGGCCGTCGAAGCGTGAAAATAATGAAAAAATATTAGATTCACGCTTAACCGAACAGAGCACCCAGGCCTGCTGCTGCTTCTTCTTCAGAGACCTTTTCCTCTTCTTTCTCTTCCTTCTTGGCGGCTGCGGCAGCGGGAGCTGCTGCGGGGGCGGCTGCAACCGGTGCGGCCACTGCGGTCTTCATCGCCTCGGCGATGTCGACGCCATCAAGGGATGCGGTGAGGGCTTTCACCCTGGCGGTGTCCGGTGTTACTCCGGCCGCTGTCAGGACCTTGCTCACTGCGTCCTCTGTTATTGCCTTCCCTGCCGAGTGAAGGATCATTGCGCTGTATATATATTCCATTTTTCATACCTCCATTATCTTTGATCTTGAATCATCCGAAGAGCGCGCCCAGTCCGGCCGCCGCATCCTCCTCTGTAACTTTTGGCTCCTCTTTCTTCTCGCTCTTCTTGTCCTGGGGCGCTTCCGCCGGCGCTGCTGCCGCGGCGGCTGTCGCCGCTCCTGCCAGAGCCGCTTTCAGGTCCTCGTCGAGCGCGTCCGGGACCCTTGCTGCGAGCGCCATCATCTTGAGGTTGGCTTGCCCCACGAGTTTGTCAATTGTATTCTTATTGGTTATCCCTGCGAACAGGGCCACGTTCATTGATTCAGTGTAAGCTTTGGATATCAGCGGCCTGATTGTCATCGGCGTCGTGTATCCGATGGTGATGGCTACGCTGTAGGTGCCGCTTATCGCGCCCAGGAGGTCGCCCATGAACTTCTTCTCATCGATCGCCAGAACCTCCGGCCCGAACACAATCCCTTTCTCCCACACGCCTCTGAGGTCCATTCCCACGATGAGGGGGAATATCTCGAGTTTGGTGAGCATCTGCGCAGCCTTCAACGGGATCGGGTCGCCCTCCTTTACGAGGAGCTTGGCCTTCTTTATCACGACCTTCCCGCCCTCGATGGCAGCCGGAATTCCTGCCTGCTGGAACTCACCGACTATCGGGCCCGGTTTGAAAGAGGTCTCGCCGGCTTTTACCTCGATGTCCGCGGGGGCAATTTCGCCGCCCTTTGCGGGGGCCGGGGTCTTTGTCGATTCCATGACCTTGAATAATTTGAAGGGGTTGTCCGCCGAACCCACCAGGGCGCACTGGCCGTCCACGAGTTCTGACAGTTTGTCGAGCCCGGGCATCTCAGCATTCATTTCCTTGAGCGCAAGGTTGATGAGGTTGTTCTTCGCCACTATCAGGGATATCTTACCCCTTAATGTGCCCCTCATGTTCTGTATCTGGGGCGCAGGGATGCCGCCGACATTGACCACTGCTATCACCGGGTTTGACTTGATGACCTGTCTCAGGTCCTTCAGGTACTCCAATTTCCAGTTCGCCGGTTCCCTGTCCATGTTATCACATCAGCCTCACTGCCGGCCCCATGGTGGTCTTGACATAGATTGACGCTATGTTGTTCTCACCCTGCTCCAGCCTCGATGTCACTCTCTGAACCACGGCTTTGATGTTGCCGGCAAGTTCGTCCGGACTCATGTCCTTGGAACCTATCATTGTGTGGAATGTCTTCCTGTCCTTGCTCCTGACCCTGATGGTCTTCCGGAGGGAGCCGATTATGGCTGCCGGGTCGGTTCCCGGCGGGATGGGCTTCGGCATCTTGCCCCTGGGGCCCAGCACAGGCCCGAGCCTCTTCCCGATGAGGGGCATGAGCGGTGCTTCCGCAATGAAATAATTGTGAGCGCTCACGAGCTTCCTGGCCTTTCTCTTGTCGTCCGCGTATTCCTCTATCTGCTCGGGAATGATGATGATGTCAGCCACTCCTTTAGCCTTCGCGGCGATTTCCGTGCCTCCGAAGAGACCGACCTTGACGCTCGTGCCGCGGCCGTGGGGCAAGAGGATTTCCTCCTCTATCCTGTACTTGGGCTGGCTCAGGTCCACGCCTTTGAGATTTATCGCGAGGTCCACTGACTCCTTGAACTTGCGCTCCTTGGAGCCTTCAAGCGCCTTCTTGACCAGATCGACTATGTCTTCTTTCAACTTCAGTCCTCCTGTAGTCAGCGGGGAAATCCCCTACTACAGTGTGCTACAACCGAGCGCCCCCACTAATCCCATCCCCTTTTTAAGGATTTCGGTCGCAAAAACATGGCGATCATCGGGTAAATATTTTTATAGCCAGGCACAATCACCCGATACCATGGAGGCCGATAGGACTGAAGCCGAGTACCGCATGATTCTCAAGCATGCAGACCTGAAGGGCAAGAGGGTTCTGGAGGTCGGGTGCGGCAGCGGCCGGGCGTCCGCATTGTTGGCCAGGGAGGCAGGAGAGCTCATAGCCATCGATCCCGACCCGGAACTTATTAAAACTGCCAGGCAGGAAATACCGGCTGTGGATTTCCGGGTGGGCACCGGCGAACACCTTGAATTTCCAGATGGGGTATTCGATGCGGTCGCCTTCACGTTCTCGCTGCACCATCAGGACAGCAGCCGCGCCCTATCCGAGGCCTACAGGGTGCTGAGGCCGGGAGGCCTGGTTATCATAATCGAACCATCGGTTGAAGGCGAGATACATAGATTCTTCAGGGCGTTCAGGGACGAGGACAGACAGATCACGGAGGCCCTGGCGGCCATAAAAAACAGTCCGTTCACAGTGTTGGGCACCGAAACTTTCTCCATCGAATGGCGGTTCGACGACTGTGAAGACCTGTACTTCCACTTCCTTGAACACGCAAAAACGCCCAAGACCGACGGTTGGATAAAGAAGATGGAATCCCTGCTGGGTACGAAGGTCCGCGACAGCCCCCTGCTTCTGAATGAAACGGTTACGATATTCTCACTTGCGAAAGAAAGTGACTAATATTCAACTGGCATACAGACCGGCATGCGGAACAGTCCCAAATTGACGGTCGACGGCATACTCCGACGGGCCGGCGGAATCATTCTCATCCGGAGGAAGAACCCACCGTTCCGGGGCTGCTATGCGCTTCCGGGCGGCTTCGTGGAGCACGGTGAGACCGTGGAATCCGCGGTCGTGAGAGAGTTTTACGAGGAGACAGGCCTTCGGACCAAGGTCAAATCCCTGGTCGGCGTTTATTCGGAGCCGGACAGGGACCCGAGGGGCCACACCGTGACAGTGGTATTCGAGCTGGACTCAATCGGTGGAAAACTGAAAGGCGGCGACGATGCCGCTGAAGCAAAGGTCTTCCCGATCGACGCACTGCCTGAACTTGCTTTCGACCATGCCAAAATATTATTTGATTATCTCAATAGAAATCGCTTCAATGATGGCTGATGTGAATTATTATGTACTGGGGCTAGGGTCTTTGTTCGCAACATAGGATAAAGGGTCTAGGGGCTTTGCATCCAAAATGGGATAAAGGGTCTAGGGTGTGCTGGCTGTCGTGAACAGCCAGCACAAAGCAAATGTTAACAACCCTAGACCCCAGTCCCTAGACCCCTAGATTCACCAAGAAATACAGAATAGTTAGCGAGATAATAGTGAATGGCGTTACGGCCTGGTTGATACTTTGTACATGCACTTGGTGCCCTTCAACAGCTTGTGGATCTTCTCTGTGACTTCGGAATACTCTTCCGGTGAGCCTATCTCGATGACGAAATCGTAATCGCCGACATTCGGGCCGAAGCCCATCTTCTCGGCTTTCTTGATCACGTCCATTGTCGATGCGCCCTCGCTGCTGAAGTATATTTTTAGATATAGTTTCATGTTATTCCTATCCTAAGCATAACTCGGGTTGGATATAAGGCTTTCTCAGGCCTCGTCCCGGGGTGCCTTGTCCTCTGACTTCCAGTCAGAAAGAATGGGCATTCCGTACTCTTTCAGGTACACATAGCCGGTTCCGAACAGGGGAACGAAGACCAGGGTGCTGAGTATGTGGTATATGGTGAAAGAGACCTGGCCTGCAAGCACAAGCTCGAACGAGCTGCCGCTGACCAGCAACCAGCCCATCATCGTCCATGCATCGTAAACCAGCACCATGCCGATGCCGACGCCCGTGAACACGGCCATGTTCTTCATCCTCAGGAGCATCCTTGGCCTCAGGGCTCTCCCGACATACCCGGCCAGCATCATCCCCGACCATGTGAAGAAGGTGATGCCCATTATGAAGTTCCAGCCAAGCAGGCTCCCGGCGCCCAGGGCATAGACAGCTATATCCGAAAGCACCATCATGGCCAGGGGCACCCAGAGGGCGTACCAGCCGCCGAGGATGATGCCTGCAAGAAGCGCCAGCGGCAGTATGGGCTCGATGTTCGGATAGTCGGCCAGGGCTATGCGCAGGGCGACGCCCAGGCAGATTATTATGGCGGCGCCCTCAAGCTTCCTGGCACCCCCTTTGATTTTCATTTCTCACCACGGGGAAGTCTCGAATTTGAATTCTACGATATCGCCGTCGACGATGACATGCAGGGCCGCGGACTCCATGGGCATCTCGCCGTTCACGTAATACAGCCAGTACCTAGCCTCCGTGCCGGCAAGTTCCGGGACATCGTCGACCGTTGAGATGCCGTTCACCGATGTGACGAACCCTCCGACGTCCTCCACGTTCTCCTCGCCCGCATAGGTCCGTAGCAGGCCGAGCGCGGTGTTGTTGTCCGAGCCAATCTCCTTGGTCAGCACGGTGCCGTTCCCGAAATCAATTGTAATTGTGGCGGTCACCAGGGCCGGCTCGGGCCTGAGAAATTCATTGTATGCGAAAATTCCCCCGACCGCGGCGATTATCACTATCGCCACCACTATTATCGGCATCATTCCCGGGCCTGACTTTGCAGGGGTCTGGCCTGCACCATTTTTTGCATCAATTTCCTCGCTCACGCAATCACCATTGGATATATTATCCAACCGCTAGGCGAGGTGCGTATAATAACTTTGCCACCGCATTTATTTTAACCGATTCGGCAATATACCTGCGGGAACATGGTAACCGGCTTCGACATCCTCGGTCATGACAAAGGCCTCCGCAATCACTGGCAGGCGCGCCTGGCTGCTTTCGCGGTTGACGCCGCTGTCATATTCATCCCTGTACCCATCATCATTTACCTTTTGGACATGGCGGACATATTCACCCTGGGCTTACTGCTCAGCCTGACTTTCTATCTCTCCACAAGTATTTTGGAAACCCTGGCAGGCTCGTCAATAGGGAAAAAACTGCTGGGCTTTCAGGTCCATGCTGCGGACGGGGGCGCAATGTCGGGCCGGGCGTTCATCAGGAACCTGGACCGCCTGTTCTGGTTCATCCTCCCCCCTCTGAATTTCGCGGTCGGTATGTCCATGAGGGGCGACCCCAGGCGGACAGCCCTCGACAGGCTGGCCGGCACAGTCGTGGTCCACAGGGGCGAGACCGAACTGTACGAGAGCCATGTTGAAGCATACAGGACCGCGGGCGAGAAAAACACACCGGGCGCCCCGGATGTTTGCCAGGAATGCGGCGGCAGGCTGTTGCTGCTGCCTGACAAGAAGCTCCAGTGCGAGAAGTGCGGACTGATACAATGAGAATAGTCTACCACGAAGATTACCTGAAACAGACCCAGAACGACGGTCACCCAGAATGCCCAGAGAGATTGAGCGCCATCATGTCTTACGTTGAGCAGAACTCCATCGAGGCGCCTGTCATCGTGCCCGAACCGGCCGAAACGGCCGACGTGCTCGCCATCCATTCATCCTGCTACATGGAACTCCTGAAGAACTTCGGGAGAGGCCGGCTCGACATGGACACATCGGTATGGCCCCATACCTATGAGATGGCGATGATGGCCGCCGGTGGCGGCATAGCAGCCGTGCGCAACATGCTGGAAAGGAGGGAGCCGACATTCGCGCTGGTCAGACCTCCCGGACATCACGCGACAAGGGAGATGGGCATGGGGTTCTGCTACATCAACAATGTCGCTGTGGCGGCCAATTGGTTGAGGAAGAAAGTTGACCGGGTCGCCATTGTCGACATCGACGTGCATCACGGCAACGGAACGAACGACACCTTCCTGGACCGCAGCGACGTCCTCTACATCTCCACGCATGAATGGGGCATCTATCCGGGCACCGGGCCGGCTGTCCAGACAGGCACCGGAAAGGGTGAGGGGTACACAGTCAACATACCCGTTGGGGGCCAGAGCGGGGATGCCACCTTCAGGGCCGCGACAGATAAGATAATCCTCCCTGTGCTGCGCGAATTCAAGCCCGATGCCATCCTTGTCAGTCTTGGCGGCGACGCACATTACATGGACCCGCTCTCGTCCCTGACCCTCTCCAGCAAAGGGTATCTCGGCATAGTCGCCGACATTGCCGGGTTGGCCGGGGAGATATGCGAGAACCGGTGGGCGGCATTCCTGGAGGGCGGGTACCACGTCCTTGCGCTGGCCGACGTCGTCGGAGCCTCCATGGCCATGGCTTCGGGCGACTCCCCGCAAACCTGTTTCAACGAAATCAGCGACACGGAGACGGTGGGCGCCGATTGGGTGTCCGAGGCCCGCGAGATTCAAAAAAAGCATTGGATGCTCTGAATTTTATTTAGTGTAAATATGCCGAGAACCCTCAGTCCTTCAGGGCTGAGATGAATCGGCATGAGCAGTCGTAGATCTACCGTTGCATGCCGTCCTAATATATTCAAAGANNCCTTTAGGGGCTGGTAGTTTACAAAGATATATCAACAAAATAGACTTGTGCGGCCGCAGGGAGATATCCATGTCAACCGAACAGCCGCAGAACATAATCAATGCGCAGAATGCAGAGGCCCAGCAGCCCAAGAAGGTAATGAACCGATGGATCGTAGTCATTGGCGCGATCCTCATCCAGCTCGCCCTCGGTGCGATTTACGCATGGTCGGCATTCACCACGCCTTTGCAGGGCACTGCGACGGCACCGAGCGAGTTCGGCTTCTCCAAGACCGAGACGCAGCTCATATTCAGCGCCGGCCTGGCATCGTTCGCGATAATGACCATCATCGGCGGAAGGATGATGAAGAAGTACGGGCCACGGACAATGGCCCTGATGGGTGGCATAGTTCTCGGATTGGGGTACATTCTGGGCGGCCTCGTGGGCGCCAGTTTCATTGGAAAGCTCGCCACCATCGGCATAATCGGCGGCGCGGGCATCGGCCTGGCTTATGTCGTTCCGATTGCGACCGGCGTTAAATGGTTCCCTGACAAGAAGGGCCTGGTCAGCGGCATAGCGGTCGCTGGCTTCGGGTTCGGCGCCTTCATCTGGATTCTGCTCGCAAACCCCCCAAGCATTCTCGGGTTCACCGGCCTCATAGTCAAGGAGACGGTAACAGACCCGCTCACCCAGTTCGCCTACACTGTGGCGAACGTTGACATGACATTCATCATTTACGGCATTCTGTTCCTCGTGCTGGTGGTGCTTGGCTCGCTTGTGATGGTCAACCCCCCTGAAGGATGGAAACCGGCCGGATGGAATCCCCCGGCACTCGCACCGGGCAAGTCGGCGTTCAAGGGCTTCTCCCCCAAGGAGATGACTAGGTCTCCGCAATTCTGGATGCTTTGGACGATGTTCATATTCGGTGCACTCGCCGGCCTTATGGTCATAGGCAATGTCCAGAACTTCGCCAAGAACCCCGCCGACGGCTTCGAAGGGCACGGATTCACTGCGACCCAGGCAGCGGACTTCGCCGTGCTGGGCGCGGCCATATGCCTTCCGATATTCAACGGTGCAGGAAGAATAGTATGGGGTCAGGCCTCGGACAAGATAGGCCGGAAGAACGCCCTCGTTGCCATGTTCATATTCCAGGGAATAATGATGGCCGCATTCTTCTACACAACTGCCAACGAGTACATGTTCTACGTGGTCGCAGCGCTCATCGGATTCAACTTCGGGGGCAACTTCGCCCTGTTCCCCGCTGCTACCGCAGACTCGTTCGGGGCGAACAATGTCGGGATCAACTACGGCTACGTGTTCACGGCCTACGGCATCGGCGGTATCGCCGGGCCATACCTCGCCGGTTGGGTGCAGGATGCGGGAATGGCATTCACATACGCATTCTTCCCTGCTGCGCTGCTGTGTTTCATTGCAGCCGGCCTTGCGCTCCTTTACAAGCCCGATGTGGCTCAGGCTGCGAAGAGGACTGGGCGGAAGAGGAAGGGCAGGAAACCCAAGCAATGGATAATCGACATGAGAAGGGAATTCCGATGCATGATCAGGTCGTCCAGGTCAGCGATAAGGCGCTGACCGGCCGCATCTGATAAGTTCGTTGGGTGAGAACATGGGAGACCCCAGGAGCAGGCTGGCCGAGGGCAACAGGAAGTTCGTGTCCAAGTACGACGGTGTAATCCAGAGGCACATCGCAGGCCAGAAGCCTTTCGCAGCAATTCTCACATGCTCCGACTCCAGGGTCCCACCCGAGCTGATTTTCAGCTCCGGCATAGGCGAAATTTTCGTCGTGAGGGACGCGGGCAACATAGCCATGGGCGCGTCCGTCATAGGCTCTCTCGAATACGCGGCCGAGCATCTGCATGTTCCCCTGATGGTCGTCATGGGACACACGTGCTGCGGCGCCATGGCCACAGCCGAGCAGGGACCGGGCGACGGGACATGCGCCGGCGAGATAATCAACGAGATAAGGGTCTGTTTCAAGGAGAAGGACCACCTGAGGGCCAACATAAGGATGCAGATGGCCCATCTGCTGGAGAAGAGCCCAATAATCTCCGATGCTGTGAGGTCCGGGAAGCTGTCCCTTATCGGCGCCGTGTACCATCTAGAAGATGGGTCTGTAGAGTTCCTCTAGGCAATTACTGCCTCGCGTAGCTGAACGCCAGGCCATTGATGGACTGGATGAAAGCGATGGGCAGTAAACAGGATAGATCGCCCACATGCCGTGCAAATATGTGCATCTGTAATCAAAGCGGACCGGCTTTGATAATTAGGCATGTGGCTGCCCGGGTAAACTTCCAGCCCCAAATCCATGAGCAATGCCTTCAAGCGATAACGCCAGCTACTTTAGGGGTTGGTAGTTTACGGTTCGCGCCACTGCGACTTCTTCACCACAATCACTGAGAACATTATCACGGTGAACACGAGTATCAGCCAGTGCAGTGCCACAGAGGTGGGGTAGAGCGCGGAGGGGTCAGTCAGCCCGGTGTAGTGCCTGATTATCGCGGCCGCATTCGAGGTGGGGAGCAGATACGAGATCCATGACAGCTTTCCAAGCATCTGCTCGGAATAATAGACCGGGGGCAGGAAGACGAACACGAAGCTGAGTATGTTCGCCAGAATGCCGAGCGTGTTGGGGCTGGTCTTATGTTGATATGTGGCGATGGTGAAGCCCATGGCTGCTAGCGCGGCCCAGCAAAGGACCATGGCCGCGAGCGTCATCAGCAATGACAGGGGTCCGAACACGCCCAGGTACATGCCGTAAATGATGAACGCGACCGAGCCGGGCAGCGAGAAGATAAGGAAGCCGAGGCTGATTCCCAGCGCGTAGGACATCGGATGAACCGGCATGGCCACGACCATCTCCCGCAGCTTGACGTACCTGTCCCAGGTTATGTCCTGTATTGAAGAAGTGATTGCTATGAACCCGACGCTGGAGACCACGACTCCCACGAGGCCCACCCTGAACGTGTCCGGGTCGTCGCCCGCGAACATGCCTATGAAGAACAGCGGTATGGCGGCCAGGCCGACAAGGATGAGAAGGACCAGGGGTTGGCGCCTGAGGTCAGGCACAGACTTCATGTACGCGATTATGAACATGTCCTTGAACATCTTCTTCAGGCTCATGCCAATTCGCCCCCCGCAAGCCTGACGAATGCGTCCTCCAGAGTGACGGGCGCCGCTTCGGCCTGCACACCCTTCCTGAGCATGTTCCCGACCAGGCGGATGGCCTCCTCGTCGGTCTTCAGGTATATCACGAGCCTATCCCCTATTTTCGTAATTTCCGAGAACTGGGATTTGTCAATCTCGTCCTCCGGGACTATCACCCGGTACTTGAAAGGCACCTTTTTCTTTATCTCGGCAGTCGTCCCAACGGTCACGAGTTCGCCCTTGTTGATGATGGCCAGCCTGTCCGAGACCATCTCGGCCTCGTCCATCATGTGTGTGGTCAGGATGATTGTCTTTCCCTGCGCCGCCCTCTCCCTCAGCGCGGACCAGACGTTCCTGCGGCCGATTGCGTCCAGGCCGCTCGTGGGCTCGTCCAGCATCATCACCTGTGCATCGCTGGCAAGGGTGGCTGCGATCAAAGCGCGCCTCTTCTCCCCGCCCGACATGGACTGGCACGGCTTGTCTTTCATCTCCCACATCAGCATGGCCTTAAGCGCCTCCTCTGCTTTTTTCTTCGACGTGGCCTTGTCCATCCCCCTCAGCAGGCAGAAGTAGTACGCATAGTCCCAGGGAGTGAAATTGGCATAGGCCATGGCATCCTGCGGCACCATTGCTATAGTCTCCCTGACAGCCTCCGGGTTCTTCAGAACGTCATTGCCGAGTATGGTCGCCCCTCCGGCCGTGGGCATCAGCTGGGTGCACAGTATCCTGAGGAAGGTGGTCTTTCCTGCGCCGTTCGGGCCCAGCAGGGTGAACACCTCGCCCTTCCTGATTTCCAGGCTCATCCCTTTCAGCGCCTCGACCTTCTTCTCATAGGTCTTGGAGAGTCCTTTCGCCACTATCGCAACCTCGGAGTTGTGCTGGTTCATATTCACACCTTTTTAATCCTCATAAGTTGAGCAGGATATTTAAAGGAAGTGGAAAACCCTGACCACTTGTCCCCCGGATGCGCCCAGTCGGCTGTACCGGACTTACAGCGCAGATGCCGAGATAGTGCCGAATCAAGATTCGGCTAAGTCGCAACCAAGTATGGTTGCTCCTAACGCCTAATCGCGGATTAGGCTAAGTCATGGCCATCTATGGCCATTCCACGCTCCGCCCTTCAGGGCTGGGATGAATCGATGAATTAAGACAGAATCAATGTCCAACCATATTTCATCGAGAGAACTGCTCCGACCACATCAACTCGGATTCGAAGGAGCAGTGCGAATCGGCATGAGCAGTAACGTG
>DAJR01000014.1 GCA_002496385.1 Methanomassiliicoccales archaeon UBA147
GTTCTCTCCCTTAGTTAACTAAATCCGTGCCATTTGGCTCGCACCATTAGGCAATCAATCGGTGAATTCGGCAAACTAGTGGACTAACTTTCTATTACAGAATTTGTTTGACGAAACATCGAATTTACCCAATTGCAAAGAATTCGAATGATTCGATAACAGATTCTCAGCAATAATAGAATTCGCCTTGGGTAATGAGTGCTCCCCAAGCTAAAGCATGGGGTATCCTCTAGCTGTTTTCATCCTGAATGACATGAATTTGAATAGATGAACTGGTCATTCAGGTTGATTCGAAATGCTTGGAACATGAAAATATCGGAGGGAGCACATTAATTGAACAATTCCTCGCAGCAAAACTGTTTAAAAGCGCCCTTATCCGCAGACTTAAAAGTCGCGGTATGTGGGCGAGGACATGTTCAATCAACATGCAAACATATATTCCCACTGCGAAAAAAGCCGGTAATCGTCATTTGAGAAACATTATAGATTACCGGGCTTGGTCATCCACGCGAACGGCGGGCTCGTGATGGGTTGAGTTGCCTGACAAAAGTATTTATAGGCTGTCAGTTTCCGGCGTAATTAATCTGTTCATCTCCATAAAAATAGATGGATAGAATTAGAATTGTCAAACTGGAGGAAACGAGATGGGAAACGAAAACAACAACAGCGTGAATCTGGCAGACCCCGCGGCGTTCGGGGTCTTCGGACTGGCAATGGCGACACTGGTTGCGTCATCCGAGAAACTCGGGCTGACCGAGGGAACGGGCGGGCTTTTGCCCTGGGTAATATTCCTCGGGGCGTTCGCGCAGGTCATCGCCTGCAGCATCGAATTCAAGAGGAACAATATCTTCGCCGCCACTGCGTTCGGCGCCTTCGGGCTGTTCTGGTTCGCTGTGGGGATGACATGGTACTTCGGGTACAATATTGAGCAGTTCGGATTCGCCGTGCTCGGGTACTTCATATTCGGCATCTACATGACCTATGCAGCCGCTTCGATCAACAAGGCATTCCTGTCCATCTTCGTGACCATAGACCTGCTGCTCGGCGCACTGCTGTTCCAGATATTTGCGGGCGGGCCGGCTTTGCTGTCGGGGATAATGGAGCTCTCGGTGGCAGTGACAGGATTCTATACTTCCGCCGCGATCGTCCTGAAGAACATGGCCGGATTCGAGGTCATTCCTTTGGGCAAGCCCATCCTGAAGCTGAAGAAGATAGAATTCTGAGGCCGGGAAAGTCAATGCCGCCGGCAAATGGCCGGCGGTCATTTTCACTCTTTGTTCTGTTTTTGTGGCCCGGTTCCGTCCTCCTTCAGGTCAAGGGTCTGTGCCTTGACCCACATAACCGGCGCCATTGTCTGCAGCATGATGAGTATGACCAGCTCGCCCAGCACCTGCAGCCATCTGTCCTGGCCCATCAGATAGCCAATGTGCACGCCCAGTGGGGTCGATAGGGCATAGCATACCCCTGTGAAAAGCATGTACCTGTTCATCGGGGGCCGGATTCAGCCTTAGGTTATTATTCTTGCGGACGCGTTGACAAGAAGAAGGCATCCTGGGGAACAGGTCATGAACATTTTCGTAATTATGGGCAAAATATGCCGTACGGTCTTAATAATTGTTCATCGGGCACCCTTGATGGGGAACAGATTTATAGTGCGATAATATTGGGCTGCCTATCCTCTATGATGCACTACCAATCTGGGAGGGCCAACAATGAGTGAAATAGGTGATAAGATGTTCAAACCCAATGAAGAATTCGTGAAGAAAGCTCACATCAAGAGCATGGACGAGTACAACAGGATGTACAGGGAATCCATCGAGCACCCGGACAAGTTCTGGGGCAAGATGGCGGAGGACTTTAAATGGTTCAAGAAGTGGACTACCGTACGGGAGTTCGACTTCGTTGAAGGCAACATAAAGTTCTTCGAGGGGGGAAAGACCAATGTGACCTACAACTGTCTGGACAGGCACTTGGAGAAGCGCGGCAACCAGATTGCCTACCTGTGGGAGGGCAACGAGCCCGGCGAAGACAGGAAGATAACCTACAAGGAACTGCACACCGAGGTCTGCAAGTTCGCGAATGTCCTCAGGAAGGCAGGCGTGAAGAAAGGCGACCGCGTTTGCATGTACATGCAGATGATCCCCGAGCTGGCCATCTCAATGCTGGCCTGCGCCCGCATCGGCGCGATCCACTCGGTAGTGTTCGGCGCATTCTCGCCCGACTCGCTCAAGGACAGAATACAGGATTCCACGTGCAAGGTCCTGGTCACACAGGATACCGCACTGAGGGGCAAGAAGAAGGACGTGCCGATGAAGACGAACGCCGACAAGGCGCTGGAAGTCTGCCCGAGCATAGAGAAGACAATCGTCGTCAAGCGCACAGGCCTTGACGTGCCGATGAAAGCCGGCCGCGATGTCTGGTGGAACGAGGAGATGGCGGCGAACGATGTCGCAGGCCCCAGCCCCTGGGTGGAGTTGGACGCGGAGGACCCCCTGTTCATCCTCTACACTTCCGGATCCACAGGAAAGCCCAAGGGTGTTCTGCACACGACTGGCGGCTACATGGTGTTTGCCGGAGTCACTCACAAATACGTGTTTGACATTCACGAAGGGGACGTATGGTGGTGCACTGCCGACATCGGCTGGGTCACCGGACATTCCTACATCGTGTATGCCCCGCTGCTGAACGGCGGAACCACCGTGATGTTCGAGGGAGTCCCAAACTACCCGGATGCCAGCAGGTTCTGGCAGGTCGTTGACAAGTACAAGGTCACACAGTTCTACACTGCGCCGACCGCAATCCGCGCATTGATGAAGGAGGGGACGGAATTCGTCAAGAAGACGTCCAGGAAGAGCCTCAAGCTCCTCGGAACAGTCGGCGAGCCTATTAACCCCGAGGCATGGAACTGGTACAACGAGAATGTCGGCGAGGGCAGATGCCCGATCGTGGACACATGGTGGCAGACCGAGACAGGCGGCATACTCATCACGCCACTGCCGGGCGCAATCCCGACCAAGCCGGGTTCCGCGACCCTGCCGTTCTTCGGAGTCGAGCCCATGATCGTGGACGAGAAGGGAAACGAACTCCAGGGACCGGCAAGCGGCGCGCTTCTCCTGAAGAGCGCATGGCCCGGAATAATGAGGACAGTTTACGGCCAGCACCAGAGGTTCAAGGAGACCTACTTCACCATGTTCCCGGGAAAGTACTTCACCGGCGACGGATCCCGAAGGGACGAGGACGGATACTACTGGATAACCGGCAGGATCGATGACGTCATCAATGTCAGCGGCCACAGGATGGGAACAGCCGAGGTCGAGTCCGCCCTGGTATCGCACCCGGCAGTCGCAGAGTCCGCGGTGGTCGGATACCCGCACGAGATAAAGGGCCAGGGCATCTACGCCTACGTGACCCTGAAGAACGGCTACGATTACACCGACGACCTGAAGAAAGAGCTTCAGAAGCATGTCAGGAACGAGATTGGCCCGATTGCCCAACCGGACATCATCCAGTGGGCGCCCGGCCTCCCGAAGACCCGCTCCGGCAAGATAATGAGGCGCATCCTCAGGAAGATCGCCGCGAAGGAACTTGACCAGGTAGGCGACATTTCGACCCTGGCAGACCCCAGCGTTGTCGAGCACCTCGTCAAGAACAGGTAATCTCAGGCATTCAAAGTCCTCTGGGACATTTGGAGCATGCAATCGCGCACGATTGCATACCGACAATGCCTGCCTCGAAAGGGGCAGGCAATTTTCATATTTTTGATGCAATTTTTTACATAGCTAGCCTAACCATAAATTTCACCACGACATTGGCCAACCATCCCCGGATTCAGTTCCAGCTAACCCCATCATGCCTCGCCCGATTCTCATCAATTATCAACCGAGGGCGGGGTTGTGACCCGGTTTCCGGAACCGGGTTGGTGACGCGATTAACGTCATCATCCTTAGGAGGCCTGGCCTGTACGAGCATTGTAGCTCAGAAACATTTGTTTACATCAATGCGAGCCAAACGTGGCCAAGCCACGTTCTTTCTCGGCCTGATAGCCTCGAGCAATCCGAGTGGCGCACCATTCGGCGATGAGGGCCAGGAGGTGTTGACACCGGCACTCAACTCGGCTCCGGGGCTACTGCACCGCTCAACCGTGAAGGAACATTTTTCGAAAGCCTATTAAATCAGATGGCATTGTCCATCCAATTTGGGAGGCTTTCAATGATTCTGCAGGAAGGCAAGGGTGAATTGGTCGGGTGGCACGACCCGGACGAGAACAGGAAATGGGTGGAGGCGAACAAGCCCCGCGACATGACGAAAAAGATAACCACCGCGCAGGAAGCGGTTGCCAAGTTCGTGCCCGACGGGTGTTACCTGGCGATGGGGGGCTTCGGCCATGTGCGCGTGTCGATGGTCATGATCTACGAGATGATACGCCAGCGCAGGAAGAACATCATCATGGCAGGCAAGACAGCAGTCCATGACATCGACCTGCTCATCGGGGGCAGCTGCGTGGACCGCGTGGAGGTTGCATACGCTTTCGCGCACGAGCTCAGGGGGCTTTCCCCGGGCGGCCGCAGGGCTGTGGAAGAGGGGAGGGTGAAGGTCGTCGCCGAGATATCGAACGCCGGCTATCAGTGGCGGTTTCTCGCGGCCCAGATGGGTCTGCCTTTCATCCCGACCAGGGCGATGCTCGGCACCGACACGCTTGAGAAGAGCTCGGCCAAAGTGATCAAGGACCCTTTCAGCGGGAAACCGATATGCCTGCTGCCTGCCGCATATCCTGACGTCGCGGTCATCCATGTTCCGAGATGCGATGAATTCGGCAACTGCCAGATAGACGGCACCTTGGTGGAGGACTTCGAGCTGGCGAGGGCCGCGAGGCGCCTGATAATCTCGGCCGAGGAGATAATCTCAAACGACAAAATCAGGGAGAAGCCCTGGCTCACAAAGATCCCCTATTTCCTCGTGGACGCGGTCGTGGAGCAGAAATACGGCTCGCACCCATGCCAGATGCCCATGGAATATTTCTTCGACGAGGAGCATATCGGCGAGTGGCTCGCCCTGTCGAAGTCTGACGAGGGCACCCGGCAGTACATGGACAAGTACGTCTTTGGCACAAAGGATTTCGATGATTACATCAGGGTCATCGGCGGCGAGGCGAAGATGAGGGAGCTGGCGGATGTGGAACACCTAAGAAGGCCGATGACAGCTCCATGGCTGAAGAACAAAGGAGGTGAATGAGTGACTGCCGATTACACAACCAATGAACTGCTGGCCTGCACAGCTTCGAGGGTGCTCGAAGACAGGAAAGTGGCATTCGTCGGAACAGGGCTTCCGATGATAGCCGGTCTGCTGGCACAGAGGATACACGCACCAAACATGCTCATCGTGTTCGAGGCGGGCGGAATCGGGCCGCAGGTGCCCGTACTGCCCATCAGCGTCGGGGATTCCAGGACTGTTTACAGGGCGATCGCCGCCTCCAGCATGCACGAGGCGATGTCGATGGCGCAATCGGGCTACATAGACTTCGGCTTCCTGGGGGGAGCCCAGATAGACATGTTCGGCAACCTGAACACCACGGTGCTCGGCCCCCATGAGAACCCGAAGGTCAGGCTGCCCGGGTCCGGCGGGGCCAACGATGTCGGCTCGCTGTGCCACCGCTCGATACTGATAATGCGCCAGGACAAGCGCAAATTCGCCGGGAAGCTGGATTTCATCACCACACCCGGATACCTCCGGGGCGGGAACTCGAGGTACGAGGCTGGGCTGCCCGCCGGGAGCGGCCCCTTCAGGGTCATCTCGCAACTGGCCATGTTCGATTTCGAGCCTGTGTCCAAGAGGATGCGGCTCTACTCTGTGCATCCCGGGGTGGAAGTCAAAACAGTGCTGGAGAGCTCGGGGTTCGATATACTTGTCCCGGACGGGGTTCCCACCACCGAGCCGCCGACCAAGAAAGAACTGGACATGCTCCAGCTGATCGACCCGGTCGGGATGGTCATCGCCAAGCGGTGAAAATGTTTAAGATGCTTGAGAGATATGAGTGAGCAACATGTCGGATTTCAGCAAGTACAAGACAATGGAGCTGCCCAGAATCGTTGTCGTGGGCCACGATGTGCTTCCCAGCATCCCGGAGAACTGCCTCAGGCTCGGTCTGCCTGCTTCCGCGCTCATCGTCGCGGACGATGTCACCAGGAAGATAGCAGGCAAGGAGATTGCCCAGCTCCTCGGGGAATCTGGATACAATGTCGAAACGAAGGTCATAAAGGGGGCGGATGCCGGCACCGTCGCATCCGTTCAGGAGCTGGCGGACGAGATTGGCCCGGCATTCCTGGCGGGGGTCGGGGGCGGCCGGCCGATAGATGTCGCCAAGTGCGCATCTTTCAACGCCGGCATGCCTTTCATCAGCGTGCCGACTGCCGCAACCCATGACGGAATAGTTTCGTCAAAGGCATCCATCACCGTGAGAGGGGTCAAAGAGTCCCTGGACGCGCAAACACCGATAGCGGTTTTTGCCGATACAGGCATCATCGTGAAATCGCCGTTCAGGATGCTGGCCGCGGGGTGCGGGGACATCATTTCAAACAAGACGGCCGTTCTGGACTGGAAGCTTGCGCACGTCAAGAAAAATGAAGAGTACAGCAGCTACGCCGCGACGCTCTCCGAAATAACCGCGGACATGCTCATCGAGAATGCGGGCCAGATCAAACCGGGGGTCGAGGAGAGCGCCTGGCAGGTGATCAAGGCGCTTGTCTCATCGGGCGTGGCCATGAGCATAGCGGGCTCTTCCAGGCCCGCGAGCGGCGCCGAGCACAAGTTCTCCCACGCACTGGACAGGCTGGCAAAAGCACCGGCCCTGCACGGTGAGCAATGCGGCATTGGGGCGATTATGATGATGTCCCTGCACAGGGGCAACTGGCAGAGCATCAGGGATGCCCTGGCGGCCATAGGCGCCCCGACCAAGGCCGGCCAGATTGGCATTTCCGGGGAAGAGGTCATTCAGGCGCTGGTGAGGGCAAAGGACATCAAAACGGAAAGGTACACGGTCCTGGGGGACGAAGGCCTCGATGCAGAGGAAGCCGAGGAGCTTGCGAAAGCCACAGGTGTGATCTGATGGTCATGCTCACGGTCATCGGGAGGCGCTTGGCCAAGGTGGGAAAGGAATTCACCTTCTTCGGGTCGATCTCCAACTGCAAGGACTGCAAGGTCAGGAACATCTGTTTCCATCTCGAGAAAGGTTCGAAGTACAGGGTCGTGGAGGTCCGGAAGGTCCCCCATGAATGCCCGATGCATGAGGACGGCGTTCTCGTCGTACAGGTCGAGGAAATCCCCAGAATCGCTGTGATTCCGGGAAAAATGGCCATGGAAGGTTCGACTGTTTCTTATGAGGTACCGAGGTGCAACAGGAAGGGTTGCGCAAACAGGGCGCTGTGCGTCCTTCCGGGGATGGAGCCGGGGCAGAAGAAGAGGATACTGAATATCCGGGAGAAAGTGGATTGCCCCATTGGCCAGAACCGGGTGAGGGTAACCCTGCAATGAGCAGGATTATTTCGCGGATTTATTTTTATTCCTGGCAATGGTCTGCTTCTTGTCCTTGTCCTTCCTGATGGACCGCTCCATCTGGGAGAGCATGGAACTCAGCGCGAGGGCCAGCTCCCAGTCGTTCGCCGCGAAGTGGTAGAGCTCGTGTTCTGTGGTCAGACGGCCCCTTATGGTGATGTTCCCGGCAGTCTGCTCTGAACCCGCGTCATGCCTGGTTACATGGATGGTGAATATCTTGGGTGTGACTAGCTTTGCCATTCTTTTTACGGATTTCTGGATGAGGTCGTACATCATGTCGTAAGCCTCTGGCTCTGCTTCGTGCAATCCTGATATCTGAACGAAAACCTGCTCCTCGCTCTTGAAACTGGCTATCAGCTCGATCAGATCATATTGCGTGATGATGCCTACGGGCTCGTTCCGTTCTGTGACGATGACCGTTGAAATGTCGTTCTTGTTCATCAGTTTCACCGCATCGGAGATCTTCGCGTCCTTGCCGATGAAAATCGGGGGCGCTTTCATAACGCTCTTCACCTCGACCTTGCTGGATGAACTCTTTCCGCCTGCGATGTCGCCCCTGGTCTGGCGGCTCTTTGCCTGGTAGTTCACCTTTGCCAGGTCCTTGAGGCCGACCACGCCGGTCAGTTCGCCTTTGTGGTTGGTGACTGGGAGGGCGCGCACATCCAGCTTGTACATCAGATTTCTTGCCTGGTCGATAGTTTCCTTCTCGGTTATGAAATGCGGGGAGGAGGTCATTATCTCATGGACCAGTATCTCTTTCAGAATGTTCAGTTCCGGAATGATGTTGATCAGGTCTGTCCTGGACACCATCCCGACTATGCAGTCCCTGCTTGTCACCGGAACGGCCCTGTAACCGGAAGACAGCATCGTCTCGGCTATGTCCATGATCGGAACGTCCTCTTCAACCCGCGGCGGAAAGGACATTATGTTCTCCACCTTCGTGGTCATGGGTATGCTCCTTTTCCTGAGAAGGGTCTCGTAGTTCACCAGGCCAAGAATCTTCCCTTTGCCTGTCACCACCGGCACCTCGTTTATGTCATATTGCTGCATTTTCCCGATTGCGGAAGAAACATCCTCGCCCGGTTCAACCGTTATCAGGTTGCTTGTCATTATGTCCTTTGCCGTGAATTCCTGCAGACGCTGTCTGGTCATTTTTCTCACTCCTATATAGGGCGATGGGCAACGTCAGGACTAGTTATATACTTTTCCCGAGGCGGATCTTGTCAAGAATTTAGTGATATTGAGGCCAATAGCGAGGGGCTAGGGTTTGCTGGCTGTCGNNAAATGTTAACAACCCTAGACCCTAGCCCCGAGACCCAACCCTTCACTAAGAAGTTGACAGACTCCCATGGTCCGCCAGGAGGCTTTTCAGTGCGGCCAGGCATTCCGCCAGAAAATCCTCCTGCGTGCCTTCGTTGTCCAGCGAGATATCCGCACTGCTGATTGCTGCGGCCAGCCCCCAGGCCGCCTCCCGGGCTTCCCGGCGCGAGAACTCGTCGAGCGTCCTGGGTGCATCGGACCTCTGCCTGAGCTGGAGTCTCCTGAACCGGAGTTCCCGGGGAGCTTTGACTGCAATCACCCTCAATCCCGGACCCAGGGACTTCCTGAAGCATTCAATCTCATGGAGGCTGCGCGATCCGTCGATGATGGCATTTCCCGGGGGCAATTCCTCAAGCGTCCTCTCTGCCCATATCGCATCTCCGTGCTTCTGTCTTTCCGAGTTTGCCAGACCGCCTATGGCTTCGTCCGTGGAGGGGATGCCGTGTTTGGCCGCGAACCGCCTGACCACATCGCCCATGCCCACATGGCCGAAGCCCAGCGATTTTGCCGCCCGGAGAAGCGTGTCCTTGCCCGAGCCAGGCATTCCCACAACAATGACTGTGACCATTTCCGTACCTCAAATCAGGGACCGGTTTTTGAAATACTCCGGAGCGGATCTTCTGAGAAGGCTCAGCATGAATTTCCTCTTCTCCTGAGCGACGGCCTTCCCGAGGAACAGGTCCAGGGCATCGGTCATATTCTCGATGAACCTCATTGCCTCGTCGGGCGTGAGGTCCTGCTCGGTGGTTCCCAACTCTGCCAGCTGCTTCCTGATGGCGTGTGCGATAATCGGGGATTCGGGAATCAGGTTCTTCTCGATGCTCGATATGAATTCCCTGCCATCCATGTTTTCAGTCCTGGCTTCCAAAGCAGACACAATAGGTCGTTGGAAGTATTTAAGCATCATCATCGAGGGATTGATGACGGTTGGCCGGCTAGGTTTAAGTATCCAAGCGACTATCATGCTTCATGGGAGAGAGAGGGCTTACTGTAAGGGATAGAATCATTGTCCATCTTTCAAAATTCGGCTGTTTTTCCGAGGAATTCGAATGCCCGGAGGACATGTGCCAATCCGGCATTTCCGCGGCCATCGGAAAGTCCAGGGCACACACGACCCTGGAGCTCAACAGGATGAAGGAGGAAGGATTGGTCACCGAAAGGGCAGCCCATGTCAAGGGGGCCAAATCCCGGCGCAAGACCTATTGTCTGATGCCGCAGGGCATAGCCAGGAGCAATGAGATCCTCAGGCACCTCGAATCTCTGAGCATCAGGTATTGCAGACCCGATGGATCCAAGACTATGTCGGGCAGGGAGGCTGTCGAGAACCTCTTATCCGACTTGGGCAAAGGGTACGCGATCGCAGTGGACGCCGTCCTCGGTTGCGGCGGAACCCTTGATGCGGGCGCGTTCGCACCCAAACCCGCGAGCGCCCATACCTCGTCAATTCCGCCGAGGCTCGATACATTCATCCAAAGGAGCGAGGTTGGCAACCTGGTTGAACATCTCGGCCTTGAAGCACCGAACACATGCATCGTCCTCGGACTGCCTGGCGTCGGCAAGACCGCATTGCTCACGGAAACAGCCTGGCGGCTCGCACCGGATGCCAGGGTATTCTACAAACGGCTGTACCGCGGAGATTCGGGCTCGACGGTCCTGCATGCACTGGGGTCGTTCCTCGGCGAATATGGGTTTCCCGGCCTTGACAGGCATCTCACCAACTTGGAAGGGCAGGATCTTCCCGAAACCTGTTCTATCATGTCCGATACTTTCAGAAAATCAAGGTTTATCATCATGTTCGATGAGTACGAGCATCCGGGGGACGGGCTGCGCGAGACCTTTGATATGCTGGTCCGTAGCGTGAACGGTTCGGGTTCCTCCCTTGTTGTGGCGGCGAGTGCCAGGCCTGATTTCTACGGATTGAAGAGTCTTGCACTCGATAACAGTGTCACCGAGCTCACTGTGGGCGGCCTGGATGACTCGGGCTCGGCTGAGTTTTTTGCCATGGCGTCCGACGGGAAGGAAGTGCCGGCGAAACTTGCATCGGCAGGGGGCCATCCGCTTCTCCTGAGATTCCTTGCTTCCGGGATTGACCCGGCGAAACTCGTATCATATATCGAGACCGAGATGCTTGAGAAGGACACGGTGATGGCGAGGACCTGCCGTTTCGCATCGGTTCTCAGGAGGCCCTGCATGCCGGACGACCTGGAGTTGCTCGGGTTTGCGCCGGCGGCAGTCATCAGACGGAGCCCTGCGTTCGAGGAACAGGCGAATGGCGGATATGCCCTGCACAGGGCCATCTCCTCGGTCATGCTGGCAGGAACGACCCCGCGGATGCTCTCCAGGATTCATGGCGAGGCCGCCGAGCATTACATCGCAATCGGAAGCGAACCCCTGGAAACCCTGCACCATCTCGTGGCATCCGGGAACATGGCCCGAGCGGCGGAATTCGCCCTGGTAGAAGAAAAAAAGTTGTTTGGCGCGGGAAATCCCCAGGACCTTTCCGCCGCGATGGGGAGTATTCTGGGAAATGCTTCCGCGCAGCCCGGGCTGCTTGAGATTGCCGCGAGGGCGTATGACATGGCCGGAAGGAGCGATGCCTGTACCGTCGCCAGGAAGATCATTTCGGATTGGCCGGATTCGCCCGAGTGTCCCAAAGCGAGGATTTTGCTGGCAAAGATGCTGGCAAAGAAAGGCAGCCTGGATGAAGCTCTGGGGTCGCTTGCAGACATTCAGAAAGCGTCTCAAGAAATCCTGGCGGAAACGCATCACACCCAGGCCAGCATACTCAGGCGATTGTGCCGGCTCGAGGAAGCGGCTGGCGAGTGCGAGAAGGCGATGACATTCAGCAAGAAAAACACGATTCTGCAGGCCAGATGCCTGATGGAGAGCGCCTTGATAAATTCTGCCTTGGGAAGGAACGGCGACGCCCTCCTGGAACTTGATTCCGCCGGAGCGTTGGTTCGGCAATGCGAGAGCGAACCGGATATCATCAGATGCGGCATGAACAGGGGCGTGATACTGAGGGCGCTCGGCAGGAACGAGGAGGCGCTGGAAGAGCTTGAGAGCGCGGTAAAATTGGCTGGGGAGTCGGGTCAGAACAGGCTCCGCGCCCAGGGGTTGGCCAACCTGACGGAGCTTTTGAACATCGGAGGGGATTTCACACGCTCGGCAGACCTGGCCTCCCAGGCCATCGGTTTATTCACTGCCCTTCAGGAACCGATAATGCTGGCAGTCTCAAAATTCAACATGGGTGAGGCCCTTGCCGGCCTGGGCAGGAGGGAGGAGGCCATTCGGGTCGGTGACGAAGCCGTGACCCTGCTGGTGGAGCACAACCTTGTCAAGAGCAGAGGCAAATGGATAAAGGATTATGCAAAGCTGCTCGACGGGATGGGCGAAAGGAAGAAAGCTGCCGCCCTTCGCGCAAAATTACGATAGGGTTCCGAACGAATCGTTATATATACTGTTATTAATCCAGCTGCAATGCCCGAACTCGAGACCGCTGCAAGGAAATTCGCCCTCCAGAACGCGCTGGAGTACGGCGGGAAGGCCAGCCCGGGCGCCGTGATAGGCCGCATCATGAACGAACTCCCGGAGTTCAAAGCCAGGGCCAGGGAGGTGTCCGAGACCGCGCGGTCCGTCATAGCCGAGGTCAATGCGCTGGGCGTCGATGCTCAGAAGGCTGAACTGGAGAAGCTGGCCCCCGAGCTATTGGTCAAGAAGAAGAAGGAGGAGATGGTGAGGGAACTTCCCCCCCTGGAAAATGCCGAGGGAGGCGTGGTCATGCGCCTGGCCCCGAACCCTTCCGGGCCCCTGCACATCGGCCACACAAGGATGGCCATTCTCAACGACGAGTATGTGAAGCGCTACGGCGGGAAGCTCATCGTCAGGATGGAGGACACCAATCCGCCGACTGTGTATCCGGACGGCTACAGGATGATCTGCGAGGACCTTGATTATTTGGAAGTCAAGTATCACGAAGTTGTGAACCAGAGCTCCAGGTTCGAGATATATTACGAATACGCGGAGAAGCTGCTGGCCGCCGGCCATGCTTACATGTGCACCTGCGAGTCCGAGGAATGGCGCAAGACGAAGGATG
Source organism: Methanomassiliicoccales archaeon UBA147 (assembly GCA_002496385.1). Taxonomy (GTDB): domain Archaea; phylum Thermoplasmatota; class Thermoplasmata; order SG8-5; family SG8-5; genus UBA147. Next base: position 12,965 of record DAJR01000014.1, read on the forward strand.
AATCAAGGGAGTGCCCGCACAGGAACACGGAGCCGGGAGTGAACGTCGACCTCTGGAGGCGCATGCTGGCGGGGGAATTCGGAGAGCATGAGATATCCATGGTCGTCAAGACCGATATCAACCACCCCAACCCTGCCGTGAGGGACTTCGTGGCCATGCGCATGGTGAAGGACCCGCACCCGCTGACCGGCACGAAATACATAGTTTACCCGCTGTACAATTTCTCGGTCGCGATTGACGACTATCTGATGGGAATGACACATGTGCTGAGAGGGAAGGACCACCTCAACAACACGCTGCGCCAGATTTACGTGTATGACCACATGGGCTGGAAGAAGCCGGTATTTCTTCACTACGGCTGGGTGTCCATCGAGGACACGGTTCTGAGCACGCGCCAGATAAAGGCTGCCATCGCCGCAGGCGAATACTCTGGATGGAACGACTGCCGGCTCGGTACAGTCGCCGCCCTGGCGAAACGCGGCATTGCCCCGGGGGCAATACGCCAGTACTGGAAGGATGTCGGAACGAAGGCCGTCGACATAAAGTTCTCCTGGGACAATCTGTACGCCATGAACAGGGACATCATCGACAGGGATGCCGTGAGGCTGTTCTTCGTCCGCGACCCGACCACATGGCTCATCACCGGCACTGACAAACTTCAATCGCATGCCCCTCTCCACCCGGAGAGGCCGGAGCTCGGGAAGAGGGAGGTGAAGCTCGGCAAGGACATGCACATCTCGCTTGCGGGGGACGATGCAAAGGACCTCAGGCCAGGCAATATTGTCCGACTCAAGGACCTGGGGAATTTCGAGGTCTTGAAAGGCAACGGGCTCAAGTATGCCGGCAACGACCTGGCAGTGCTGAAGCAAGGCGCCAGAATCGTGCATTGGACAGGGCCGGAGTCAATCCCGACAACAGTTCATATGCCGGATGGCACGATTATAACCGGGCTGGCGGAGAAGGAAGCTCTGAAATACATCGCAAATGTTGTCCAATTCGAGAGGTTCGGGTTCGTGAGGCTGGACTCGGGCGGGAAAAACGGTATTGTGGCGTTTTTCACGAACAAATAGATGCATTTATTCAACTGCTATCAATAGCATGCCCCGGGTGTGAGCCCGGGGTACTGCACTATTTTTGCATCTAGTGACCAAATATTGTTTGTAAAAAAGCATTTTACAATCTTACTGGGAAACCTCGGGCGTGAGCCCGGGGAGGTTAACGGCACCCCATCAAACCGACATTAGGGGGACGGCCGCGCCTGCCGATGCCTTCAACCCTGGATGCAGGCTGTTCCGAGAACCGTGTCGGAACAGCGTATGGGCCAATTCGGCGGTGCTGGGGCGTGCTATGGAGTTGACCGGTGCCAGTTTCGAGAACCGGGTTGTGTGCCGATTTAAACACCTCCCCACCCTCACAGGCGGGGCATCCAAAGAATGAGCTTAATTGTCACCAACCCGGTTCCGGAAACCGGGTCACAACCCCGGCCTTGAGTACAAAATGCGATGGGCGACCGAGGCATGATGGAGTTGGCTGGAACTGATACCAGGGATGGTCGGCCGGTGCAGTAGAATATTTGGAAAAAAATTTGGAACGGCCTTTCGACCGTTCCATTGGCTCTCTCAAATCCGAGATTGCGTTTCTTCGTCAAACAGCTGGCACAGGCTCGTGACTTCTCTCTCGCCCTGCAATATCTGGTTGACCTTGTCAGCGTTGGCTATCAGGCTGACGAACTGGCGTCCGTCCTTGCCGGCGAATTTCTCCGCCTTTGCGAAAGCTTCTGCGTCGATGCTCAAATTCAGGGCACCGCCGCTCTTGCTCTTCCGCACATAGCCTACAAGCTGTGATTTTCTTGTCATTTCTTGTTCACCTCCTTTGTGTGTTTTTTTGCTCTTTGAAAGCAGGCGATTTCTGAAAATGATGCCCTTGGCATCGGAATTCAAAATTCCCCTCCGTTTGTCTGTTCCGCCGCTGGCAACGGTAGCGCAACGGCAAATAACATTACGCGGCCTTCCTATATAAATCATAACTTGGGGTGGGCGAAAGTACTTTGGGGGCTTGCTGGCTACTGCGGGCTTACGGTTATCTCTACCGTATCGCCGTCCTTCAGGCCAAGGGCCTTTCTCAGGTGGGTGGCGGAGATTATCTCGAGCACGTCGGTGTGGTGCGAGCGTTTGGGAAGGACAATCGCACACGGTATGTCGCGGATGACTATGCCGATGCATTCTGCCTCTCCGTATGTCCGGCCGTCCGCGCGGAAACTGGACAGTTTGATCCTGGAGGCGGGAGGCACCTGCGCAAGCGTGGTCATCTCGTCCTCCGTGACCCCGAGGTTCAGCGTGCCGTTGAACGGCGTGAATCCAAGCTTCTCGATTATCTGGTTCCTGTAACCAGGCTTGTTCAGGTAATACTGGCCCTCGCCGAGTCCGCTGGCTACGGTGCCCTTGATGATTATGACCCCCGGCTCGGAGAATATCCTCTGGTAGTCCGCAAGCTCGGACCTGAGGAGGTTCATGCCGGAGCGTGTAATGAAAATATACTGGCCATGGGTGCCCCTGCGGCGCTTCACCAGGTCTGACTTGGCCATCGCAACAAGACGGTTTGAGGCTGTTTGCTGGCTCACGCCCAGCTCCGCCCCCAATTCCCCCGTCGAGACAGAGATGTACTGGCGGCCGGCCCCCCGAAGAGCGAGCGCCTTGAGTGTGGGAATTGTGTAGTTCATTGCAACTTAATTCGCGGGGCTGTATAAGTAATTTGACATCGGAGGCAAGGGTTCGGTGGAATGGAGTTCATATAACGATTTTACATGTATGGGTCTGGGAATTAGGGTCTAGGGACTAGGGTCTAGNNCTAGGGTCTAGGGTTGGTAACATTTGCTTTGTGCTGGCTGTCGACAACAGCCAGCCAGCCCTAGCCCCTTTATCCCATTTAATATGCAAAGACCCTTTCTTCCATTTTGTATGCAAAGACCCTAGCCCCTTTGCACCATATTGTGAGCAAAGACCCTAGACCCCGTTACCAAGAAGAATTGATAAAACAGCAAGATGGGAACAAAAATCTACAATCGAAAATTTCAGATGTGGGCAACCTCAGAATTCTGACCTATCACCATCGGAGGCAGACATTTTAATGGCTTCGGCAATCACCCGCCGTGAAGGAAGCGGCGGCGCGGGCGGCACAGAGGCTCAGGGATTCCTCGAACATCCTGGTTGTCAGCCACATCGATGCGGACGGGCTGTCCGCAGCGGCGGTGGCCTCGCTTGCCCTCGACTTCATCGGGAAAACGCATGAGGTCGTCTTCACCAAGAAGATGGACGAGGCATTCATCGCCGAAGTGAAGGCAAAGAATCCAGAACTGGTATGGTTCACAGACCTGGGGAGCGGGTCAACCGATTTGCTGGGGGGTTTGCATGGCGTGATAAGCGACCATCACAGGCCGTCGGAAAGCCCGACGAGGCCAACTGGAGCCAGGAAGACTCTGTTCGACTTCGACGAGCATGGCGGCGGGGATTTCATCCAGGTCAATCCGCACATGGTCGGGAGGGATGGGGGGAGGGACATCAGCGGCGCGGGATGCGCATACCTGGTGGCCAAGGCGCTCGGCCCGAAACTCAAGGAACTTGCCTGGCTGGCCATAGCGGGGGCGGTCGGGGACATGCAGGACAGGGAGGGGGGGCGGCTCACCGGGACCAACCGGGAGATACTCATCGACGGCCAAGACACGGGCGTTCTGGAGGTCGAGGAGGACCTGAACCTGTTCGGAAGGGAGACCAGGCCGGTCTGGAAGATGCTCCAGTACGCCAACGACCTCAAGATAGACGGTATTACTGACAACTACGAGGGAAGCATGGAATTCTGCATGGGCCTCGGCATCAATCTCAAGAAGGGGGAGGAATGGCGCAGCTGGTCCGACCTGAGGAAAACAGAGAAGAGGTCGATGATCGCGGCGCTCGGTAGGCTGGTTCCCAGGGAGGATTTCATCGGCGAGGTATATACATTCCCGAGGGAGAGGAAGGGCACCGAGCTTCACGAGGCGAAGGAGTTCGCCACATTGCTGAATTCCTGCGGCAGGTATGACGCCCCCGAGCTTGGGTTCAGGGTCTGCAAGGGCGATCGCGGGGAATCGCTGGACCTGGCTTTCGGTCTCAGGAAGGGGCACAGGAGGCAACTGGTCGATTCACTCAAGATAATGGAGGAGATGGGCATCACCGAGCTTCGCCACATCCAGTTCGTGCATGTCGGGGACATGGTCCGCGACACGATTGTTGGCACCGTGGCGGGAATGCTGTTCGGCTCTGGACGGGTGAACGACAGGAAGCCGATATTCGCGCTGGCCGTTGCGGACGACGGCATCAAGGTCTCCGGCAGAGGGACGAGGGCGCTCGTGGATGCCGGGTTGGACCTTTCGGAGGTCATGAGAAAGGCCACAGAGAAATTGGGCGGCGTCGGGGGCGGCCACAACATTGCGGCAGGTGCGACAATCAGCCCGGAAAAGGTGGACGAGTTCCTGGCCTTGGCAGATGACATCGTTGGGCAGCAGCTCGGCTAGAAGAAATCAGTTATCTTGCAGTCCTTGACCTTGTCGTTCTCGAACAGCGAATTCATGCTCTCCTCCAACATTTCTATGCGCTGGCTCACATAGGGCGAAACATCGAAATCCCTGGCGATGGCCTTGCTTATGTCCAGGTATTTCATCACGCTTTTCACGTGCACGGTGAGGTTGAGCTTGTTCCCGCACCGACAATGGCCGCTCAGGGGCATGCGCCTGTACTTGGCCTTGCACTTGGTGCACCTCAGCTTCTGGTTGGAGAATGTCCTGAGGTTGCCTATCATGTCGGGTATGAAATGGTTCTTCAGCAGTCGCTCGGCGACGTCGCGCTCGTCCACCGCCGAAATCAGCCTGGCAAGCCCCAGCTGTATCTGTGTCTTGTCGTCCATGCTCTCGAGCGTCTTGTATGAGGACACGGTCGGCCCGTCTGAGATGTCGTTGGAGTCAATGGTGTAGCCGAAGCCCTCGTACTGGAGGTTGGAGCCAATCCTGCTCCCCACCGTGTCCAGGATCTTTTCAAGTGTCTTGGGATTCAGATTTTCAATGCCGGCGCGGTACATCTCTATGGGATAGCTGAACATCACATCGATGTTGTGGGCTTCCTTGTCTATCTCGTTCGGGTCGATCCTGGTCATGAGCACGAGCGGTGCGTCCATCCTCCCCCCGCGTTTTTCGGGTAGGTACGAAACAGAGAAATTGAGAAGGCCGTCCATGAGCAGCATGAAGCAGTCCTCGTCCCCATCGCAGTTCCGCCGCTTGGCCGCATGGAAGAACGGATGTGCGTAGCCCACGCAGGCCTTGCTGAACCCGATGAGCCTGCAGAGCACCCCGCCGGAAGTGTGCGGGGAGAGGCCCAGCAGTGCCGCGCCGACCAGGTCGTTGCGCGACCTGGCCGTGTAGAACGGCTCCTGGTGATAGAAGTCTTTGAGAAGGTCGTCGACGAAATGCGACACTCTGAGGAAATAGTCGCCGCCCGATTCGGGGAGGATGACGTCCTGGCTGCGCAGCTCCACGACCTGGTCGACAGTCTTCAGCGGCTTCCCGGCGATGTCTTTGTTATATCCCAGTTCCCCGAGCCGCTCGAGGCTTGTCCCTATCTCGCACGGCTTGAAATGCGTGAGAGGCGCGTCGGTGCAGTCGAACCTCGAGGTGCCGTCCTTGAACACCCATACGTCGTTCTTGGCCCTGAGTATGGCCTTCTCCGGCATCTCCACGGTCTTGTTCTTGGAAATCATGCCCTGGACGCCCTTGACCTCCGGTATGTTCACCAGGCCGAGCCGGTTGCACGCCCTCTTCAGCGTGGAGTAGATGTCTATGTCCTGGTGCGCCGACATGCCCCTAGATACCGTGTGGCCGCCGCATTCGCAGTAGGGGAGGAACATGCTCTTTCCGCAGTCCTGGCATTTTCTGACTTCCAGCTCGAAGTCCGCATAGCCCATGGACTCGGCCGCCTTTGACATCAGCCTTTTAGCGCCGCCGCCCTCGCCCACCGGGAACAGCCCGTGAACAGGGGGGTCCATCTTCCTCATTGCGGCCTTCTCCGGCCTGGCCATCCTTGCGCCGATGTATGTCCCGCGGGTGTCCATTATCCTGAATCCTGCCAGCCCGGACACGAAATCCAGGGTCTCTGCGAATTCGCCTTTCGGGACTTTTCCCGGCTTACCGCCCCCCATGTCCAGCCCGAGCGATGCGAAGAGCGCTGGCCCGTTGCCGAGCATGAGCGTTTTCCCATCCACACGGTATGGGAACCGGAGCTCCAAAAGGAAGTTCCTGTTCTGCTCGGTGTCGGGGATGGTGAGACATTCTCCTTCGGATTTGCCGCGCTCGGCCAATTCGCGCCTTAATTCCATGACCTGGGCCTGGGTGAGGTTGCCCCACATGAAAGTGTATCGCGGGTGAAGCGGAGCTTTGTGCTTTCTGGCAAGCGCCACTGCCTTGTCAAGGCTCATGCCCCCGGGGTCTTCGCCGGCCTTCACCCCGAGCGATTCGAGCTCGGCCATGTACCAGCCCATGTCGAAGACGCCCTGGACCAACGGATGGTTGTTCTCCAGGAACTCGCCGAGGGGTATGAGAATCTCGCCCATGTCGACAATTCTGGAAATCTCGGCCATGGTCATGCTTTTGGCCGATTCGATGTCGTTCAGGCGAATCAGGTCACCGTTCTTCATCAGCACCAGCGGGGGCTCCAGCATGTTGCAGGGCGTGGATATTCCCGCTTTTCCCGGCCTCTCTATCTTGATCTGGGTGCCCACCGCCATGGTCTCCTGCATGAGGTACATAACGGACGGGTGCACCGAAATCGATGCGAGCCCGGCCGTCCTGGAGCGGCCGTACCTGAGCCTGAAACCGCCCTTCCTGCTCGGATGCGAATAGACCGGTCTTCCTGCCACCATGTCCTTGATGAACTTCTCGCTCGGCTCGATGCCCTTGCCCGGGTCGTCGGGCTTGTCCTTGACTATCTCGTTGAGGAACTCCCACCCTTCCAGCTTCAGCTTCATGACATGGCCCTTCAGCTTCTTGGCCTTGAGGGCAAGCCCTTCGGCCACCACCAGGCAGGCGCCGCCCCTCACCCTGTTCGACTCTATCCTGGGGAGGTCCCTGTATCCCGTGATCTCGGTGTCCTCCGTTCCCTCGCCGTCCACGCAGACGCGGCAGCCGCTGATGATGTGTTGAATCTCGCTTTCGGAGGGCAGGTACTGGAGATTGACAAGCCGCTTGTACAGCGGGATTTCCTCCTGCCATCTGGAAATCTCATTCTCTGTTGCCACGTACGGGCCGATGCCCAGCTCGTTCCTCACCACATCGGCTATCAGAACGCTCATCGCCTGGCCGGTGCCTCCCGCCGACCTTATCGGGCCGGCAAACGATATAGATACGTAGCTGCTCGCGCCGGAGCCGTTTATCTTCACCTCGCCGATGCCGTCGAGAGGCGCGACGAGTATGCCCTCGGTGAGAACTGCCAGGCCTACGCGCACGGCCCTGTCCAGAGCCACATTCTTGGGCCCCTTGAACTCCTTGGCAATCTTCTTTGCGACAATGATGGACATCTCCTCCCGGTTGTGGGTCTTGGCGGCCTCCCTGATTATCTCGGCGATGCCTTCCAGGTTCAGGAGCTTCTCGACCCTTGACGCTAGGTCCTCGGACTGGGGTATCTCCACGGTGGTCTCGGGGTCCAGACCCTTTCCCCGTGCCACGGCCGCGGCCCTGTAACATCTGTTGGCCTCGTCCTGGAGGAATTTGAAATACCTGTTCATTTCAGCGCTGGCTGCTATCTTCGTCATGTCTGGGCCTTCGAGCAAATGGCCTGTATCAGCTACCGATTAAGAACATCCCCCTTGACGGCATCCCGATTGCAAGCCCCTTTGCCGGTATGCATAGGATTTCCGGCTTAAAGAATTTTCTATTGAGGTGCATGGCGAGATGCCTGGGACAAGTCCAGGTTTGGAGCCGATGTGATAACGTTCCGTAAAACTATTTAAATTGCATCCCCTTCACCGCCCCCATACAAAGGGGGGTTTGGCGGTCGAGAATACCCTCGCCCAAAGCTCCCAGGGTGTGAGGACTATGGATATTCCTGTTCCAGAGGAAAAGCTGAAAGAGATGGAAGGCATTGCCAGGAAGGTGCGGAAGCATATCATCCAGATGATATTCAATGCGGGTTCCGGGCACCCGGGCGGGTCTCTTTCGGCAACTGACATCATGGTCTCGCTCTACTTCGGCGTGATGAACCACAAGCCAGAAGAGCCAAATTGGCCGGACAGGGACAGGTTCGTCCTGAGCAAAGGCCATGCGGCGCCCTCACTCTATGGCTGCCTTGCCGAGGCAGGCTATTTCCCCATTGAGGAACTCGCCACCTTCAGGAAGATAGGCTCCAGACTCCAGGGGCACCCAGACATGAGAAAGACGCCGGGCGTGGAAGCGTCCACCGGCAGCGAGGGACAGGGGCTGAGCATGGGCCTCGGGATGGCGCTGGCCGGGAAGCTGGACAGGAAGCCGTACACGGTCTATGTGATGATAGGCGACGGCGAGAATGACTGCGGCCAGATTTGGGAGGCCGCGATGGCTGCATCGTTTTACAAGCTTGACAATCTGATTGCCATAATCGACCGCAACATGCTCCAGCTGGACGGCCCGACTCACAAGGTGATGTCAATAGAGCCGCTGGCAGATAAATGGCGCGCGTTCGGCTGGAATGTGCTGGAGGCGAACGGCCACAATATCGGCGAACTCATCGAGACGATTCACAAGGCCAAGCACACAAAGGGCTTGCCCTCGATCATCATCGCCCACACTATCAAAGGAAAGGGTGTGAGCTTCATGGAGGGCGCCGTGGGATTCCACGGAAAGGTCCCCAGCGAGGAGCAGTTCAAGAAGGCGATGGAGGAACTGGGGGAGGCGGACGCATGAAGAAAACGACGTGGGATTACGAGCCGCAGAGGCCCGCATTCTCAAGGGCGTTGGTCGCCCTGGGGAACACCAGGAAGGATATCGTGGTGGCGAGCGCGGACCTTTCCTCTTCTGTGGGAACATTGGCCTTCGCCCAGGAATTCCCCGAGCGGCATTACAACTTCGGCATCGCGGAGCAGAACATGGTCAGCTCCTGCGCCGGGCTTGCGACCACTGGCAAGGTGGTGTTCGCAAGCACATTCGCGATCTTCGGGACGGGAAGGGTTTACGACCAGATACGCCAGAGCGTCTGCTATCCCCGGCTCAACGTCAAGCTTGTGGCCACCCACGCAGGCATCACCGTGGGCGCGGACGGTGCGACACACCAGATGATTGAGGATTTGGCCCTGATGAGGGCGCTTCCAAACATGACCGTGGTGGTCCCGGCAGATGCCCCGGAGACGGAGAAGGCCATCCTGGCGGCGGCGGATTACGAAGGCCCCGTGTACATCAGGATAGGAAGGGCGAACGTGCCTGTCTGCACGGCGGGCAAGGACTGCCATGACTTCGAGATTGGAAAAGCGACGCTGATGCGGGACGGCGACGACGTCACCCTGGTGGGAACGGGAATAATGGTCGCAAAATGCCTGGAAGCCGCGGAGGAACTTGCCAAGCACCAGGTGAGCGCCCGCGTCATCAACCTTTCGACCATCAAGCCTCTTGACGAGAAGATACTGGTCAAGGCGGCCAGGGAAACAGGCTGCATGGTCACCGCCGAGGAGCATAGCGTGGTTATGGGGATGGGCGCGGCAGTCGCGCTTGTCCTTGTCGAGAACGCCCACGTGCCGATGAAGCGGGTGGGGATTCCGGATTCATTCGGCGAATCGGGCGAGCCCGACGAGTTGATGGAGAAGTACGGGCTTACCGTGGACAACATCGTCGACGGCGCCCATGACGTGATAAAAAGGAGAGGCAGGTAACATGAAGATATTTCTGGATACGGCGAACGTGGAGCACATTCGGGAGGCGAACAGTTGGGGCATCATCGACGGGGTCACAACCAACCCCAGCCTGATAGCCAAGGAGGGCAGGGACTTCAGGGAGACCGTGGAGGAGATATGCGCGATAGTCAACGGCCCGATAAGCGCCGAGGCCGTCAGCATGGATGCCCAGGGAATGGTGAAGGAAGGCAGGGAGCTCGCCAAGATCCACGACAACATAAACATCAAGGTGCCCATGACAGCCGAGGGTCTGAAGGCGGTGAAGGAGTTTTCCTCCCGCGGGATTAAGACCAATGTCACGCTTGTGTTCTCAGCCAACCAGGCACTTCTGGCGGCAAAGGCGGGCGCCACTTTCGTGAGCCCGTTCGTTGGAAGGATAGACGATACTGGCCATGACGGGATGCAGGTCGTTCGCGACATCGTCCAGGTCTACCTGAACTATGCATACGAAACGGAAATAATCGCGGCCAGCATGCGCCACCCTATACATGTCCTGGAATCGGCCAAGGCAGGCGCGCACATCGCGACAGTGCCCTGGGGGGTGCTGCAGCAGATGGTCAAGCACCCGCAGACCGATCTTGGCATTGCTGCATTTTTGAAGGACTGGGAAAAGGTTCCGAAACAGAAGAAGTGAGTGTTTGACCGAGGTTCCCGGCTGGTTCACCGGGCACGGCACCAGAATTTCTTTATATCCATGAGTCCATTTGTTGTTGGTGAAATGGAAGGCAATGCACTCGGCAAGCTGGCAGTCGCGATCCTTCTGATGGTTTTCGTGTTCAGCCTGGGCAATCTCGTTTTCAACCTCGAGAACCTGTACATCGGCGGGGACAGCATACCCGAGTTCGTCAATCCGGGCGCGCCCGAATCGGATGTCGCCTCGCACCAGACCCTGGCCAATGCGGTCAGGTGGGCATGGTTCGGTTTCCTGGGATTCTGCGTCTTCGCCCTGGTCGTGGGTGCGATAACATTCACAGCCTCGAAGGACAGGAAGAAATGGCGAAAGCTGTTCGTCCAGATATTGAGCGTGCTGCTGTTCATAGGGTGCATATTCGCCTTCGGCTATTTCTACGAGGACATCGAGAGCTCGGTCATGGGCGGCGGCAGCACCGACATCCTGCCTGACGGAGGGGGGGACACACCCTCGCAGGACGGCGATGACATCCCTTCCGCCCCGGACACGCTCAGGGTTGTCCTGACCTTCGGCGTCTTCGCGGTGATATTCCTTTTTGCCATCAGCATTTTCATTGCAACCGCCAATTTCATCAAGATGCGGTCCTCGAAACTGGATTATTCAGATATGGAGAAGGACACGAAGGAGGTCGCCGGCACGATACAGCGAACCATAGACGCCCTTGCGCGCGGTTCGGACACGCGGGCGACAGTCATTCGCTGTTACACGGACATGTGCAAGGTAGTTTCCAAGTATGGCGTTGACGAGGAGGAGCATCTCACCCCAAGGGAGTTCCTGAAACTCGCACTTGACAAACTGCCGGTGCCCCGGGAGCAGATGGGTGCGCTGGTCGATGTGTTCGAGGAAGCGCGATACAGCCAGCATAAATTGGGTGAGAGTGAGGGAATACGTGCGGTCACAGCCCTGGAGGCGGTCAAGGGAAAACTGCTGGAGTACAAACCGTCGCAGGCGGGCGGGGGTGAGAAGCCTGGAGCCTGAATTCATTGTCAATGCGACGCTGTCCCTGGACAGGGAGGGGGACGCAAACCGGCGGTCTCTGGACGATATGATATACATGGTCATGGGGGAGGCCACGCCCGGAAACATCCTGATGATGATATTCGCAGTCACGTTCTTCGGGGCGGCGCCGCTGGCCATGCTGTTCCTGTTCGGAACCTACAGCGGAGGGATGGGATGGCTCATAGTCCTGGGACTGGTCACCGCAATGGGCGCCGTGGCCGTCTTCCTCATGAAGCGCGGCCTTGCCAGACAGCCGGAGGAGATATCTGAGCGCATCCCGATGACCCGGTATCCCGGGAAGCTGACAAGCCTCACCGAGACCTTCGAGAGGGCCGGGGCGGGATACATTTACAGCCAGCAGGTTATCAGAGAGAAGCTCTGCGACATCGCGATTGACAAGATAGCGCTGGCCAGGGACATGGACGGCGAAGAGATAATGAGCCTGCTCGAGAAAGGGGATGCTGGCTTCACGGATGACCGTTTCCTTTCGCTGTTCCTGCTGGCGAACCGCCGCGGGGCGAAGAGCCAGGACGAGATGCTCATGCAGGGCAAGGGCAAGTCCAAGGAGCGAGGCGAGAAGTTCATTCTTGAGATTGACGAGGTAATGTTACATGTGGAGGCAATAACATGAAAATAGAAGAGGTGGCAAGGAACTGCAAGGGGATAAGGACCGAGGTGGCCAAGGCCATCGTGGAGAAGGACCACGTGATAGAACAGCTCATGCTGGCTTTTCTGGCGGGGGGGCACGTCCTCTTCGAGGATTACCCGGGCCTGGCCAAAACCCTGATGGCGAACACGTTCTCAAGGGCCATTGGCTGCGATTTCAAGCGCGTGCAATTCACTCCGGACCTGTTGCCTGCCGACATCACGGGCACCTTCGTCCTCAACCGCTCCACCAGCCAGTTCGAGCTGAGGAAGGGGCCGATATTCACGCATGTACTGCTTGCGGATGAAATTAACAGGGCGCCGCCCAAGACCCAGAGCGCACTCCTCGAAGCCATGCAGGAATTCCAGGTCACGCTGGAGGGGGAGACGCACAAACTGCCAAGGCCCTTCATGGTTGTGGCCACCCAGAACCCCATCGAGTACGAGGGGACCTATCCGCTTCCCGAAGCGCAGATAGACAGGTTCCTAATGCGGCTGAGCATCGGCTACCCGAGCCAGAAAGGCGAGGCCGAGATACTGCGGAGAAGACGCACCAGGAAAACGGATGACGTGGCCATATCCTGCGTATCGACGCCGGCCACGATACTCGAGATGCAGGCGGCCACGGAAAACGTGCATCTGGAAGCGGACATAGAATCCTACATTGTCTCGATTGTCCAGGAAACCAGGAAGCACGGGCAGGTCGAGGTAGGGGCAAGTCCGAGGGGCTCTCTGGCACTCATGAGGCTTGCCCAGGCAAAAGCTGCTGTCGCGGGCCGGGATTATGTGCTCCCGGACGACGTGAAGGACGTGGCAGTCCCGGCGCTGGCCCACAGGCTGATACTGAAACCGGACCCCTGGATAAAGGGCATCAAGCCTAAGGTCATCATCGACAAGGTTCTCAGCACCGTCCCGGTGCCGAAGGCAAGGTCCTGAGGATGAGGTCCTCGAAAGGATTCTGGCTCGCCACGGCGGCTATTTCCTGCCTGATAACCGGCCTGTTCCTCGCGAGCGGCACAATCGTGGCGCTTTCGCTGCCCCTGGTCGTGTACCTTGGGGTCATGGGCCTGTTCATGGGCAGCGACGAAGCCAAGCTTGAGGTCGAGCGGAGGATATCCGACACGAGGATAATGGCCGGCGATGCGCTGGAGGTTGAAATTTTCGTGCGCAACAGAGGTCGCGCCATAGAGCTGCTGGAGGTGCATGACATCCTCCCGGATTACATTGCCCTGAAGTCCGGGACCAACTGTGCGCTCGTCAGCCTGGATGCCGGTGAAGAGTGTTCTTTCACTTACACGCTGGTATGTCCCCTGAGAGGCCGCTATGAGCTAGGGGCGCTGAAGCTCGCCGTCATGGACACCGGGAGGTTCCACGCCTCTGAAAAAGTGTTCGCCGAAAAATCGGAATTCTCTGTGGTCGCCAAGATGGAATCGATGAAGGGAGCCAACATCATACCGAAGAAGACAAGGAACTGGGTGGGGATGATCAAATCCCGGAGGGTGGGGATAGGCACGGAATTCTACGGCATGAGGGATTATGTTTCCGGGGACGAGATGCGCAAGATAAACTGGAAAGCCTCCGCAAGGCGCGACGCCCTGATGACCAATGAGTACGAATCGGAATGCTCGGGCGATGCCACGCTGATACTGGACGCGAGGCTTGAGGCGAACGTGGGCAATATCGAGGACTGCGCTGTCGAGCACGGGGTGAGGGCTGCATCGACCATCGCCTCCCAGATCCTGAGGGACAAGAACAGGGTCGGATTGATCGTCCTCAGGGACATCATAGACGAGGTGTATCCGGCATTCGGCAAGCGCCAGTTCTACAAGCTGAGCGAGCATCTCCTCAAGGTCAAGCCGCTGGGACTCCTTCCCTTCGAGAACGTGGGTTGGATGGTGACCAGCTATTTTCCGCTGGAGTCGCAGATTATCGTCATCAGCTCGCTCACCGACAGCAGCATCGTTTCAACCATCGGGGACCTCTGCGCCAGAGGTTACGATGTCGTCGTGATTTCGCCGTCGCCCGTGAAACTTGAATCGAAGATGATTGATGATTCCCGGGAGAAAACAATGGCAAGGCGGGTGCTCGAGATGGAGAGGGACAATCTCATAAACGAGCTGGGGCGGTACGCGAGGATTGTGGACTGGGACGCCGGGGAGCCGCTGGCAAAGGCGCTGAGGGGGGTGGTCGCGTCGCGGAACAGACGGTGAAGGTCAGGATGCATTACATCCAGGCCATGCCGATGATGATATTGGCCGTGCTTGGCGCTTGGCACATGTATTCCTGGCTCACATACTCGGGAATCGGGACCCTCGTTCAGCACATCGGGGTATTGGCGCTCGCGGTCCTGATGGGAACCTTCGCCCTATTCCTCAGGAACCCGGAGGGAGAGGCGCTGCGATATGCGGCAGGGATATTGGGTCCGGTGAGGATGCGGCTGGTGGGAGCGTCATGTTTCTTGCTGGGCGCCATCCATTTCATCGGCCTGGTCCGCGCTGAACCCTTGTTCCTGCAGATGGGATTTCTCATCCTGATACTGGCTTATTTCGAGACCGCCGGCATGGCCAATGGGTTCTTCAGGGCTTACTCCGGAGAAATCGCGCCCATCACCGCCTCCACGCTGAAAAGACTGGTGCTGAAGCAGCTGGGGATTCTTGGGCTTGTGTTCGTGCTCTCGGCTGCACTGCTCTACGTGTCCCTGATGGCTGTGGTTGGGTTCACGGCGACTTGGACGGTCGCGCTCCTGGCGGCCGGCATGATACTGGCGCTGGTGTTTATGGCGAGGGCCAGGAATCTTTGAATATCCCGTCGGCGGCTGGGACCGGGTTGAGCGCCGATGTCAACACCTCCCCGCCCTCACATGCGGGGCATCCAAAGGATGAGCTTAATCGTCACCAACCCGGTTCAGTAAACCGGGTCACGACCCCGGCCTCCAGCCAGTACCCAGCCTCGTTCCAAATGCCCGAGGCTTTGGATGTTGAATAAATCCAGCCGAGGCATGATGGGGTTGACCGGTGCCAGTTTGCAGTCTTTGACAATATGGGTGTTGCGGTGAAATTTATGGTTAGACTATGTCGATCACGCTCCTTCCCACCAAATATTTTGGCCTTGAAAGAATAATATGGTTGAATGCAAATCTAATCCTTTTTCGGCAGCGCATTCGACGATGGCATGGTCAACAGTCATTATGCTAAATCCATGCCATATGGCTCGCAACATTCTGTAAGCAATCGGTGAATTCGACTCTCAGCAGAATTCCAAATGCCCGCAGGCTTTGGATATCGATAGAAGAATTCGCCATGAATCGACATTTTCCAATTATTAATGATTCACAGCGTTCCCGGTAATCGACAATCTGGAAACTATGAGATTACCGGGCGGCATGCTGTTTAGATTTTGTGGATAGCAGAATTTTTCCTGCTATCATTCTGTTGATTCTTCGGATATATTTTCCGCGTCCGGCTTCTTCTCGGTCTTGCGCTTCTCCAAATCTTCGAGCCGCTCGTCCTTGCGCTCGCCCGCGTATCCGTCCCTGTTGGGTCCGTCTTCGCGGGGGCGCCTGGGCGGTCTGTCGCGGTCGCTGCTCCGCCTGTCACTGCTCCGGCGGTCACCGCCTCTGCGGTCGCTGCTCCGGCGGTCCCCGCCCCTGCGGTCGTCGCGGTCCCTTCTGGGCTTGCGCTCGGGTTCGACATACCCTTCGGGCCTCGGCAGGAGCGCCTTTCTCGATACGTCGACCTTGCCGTTGTCTATCTTGATTACCTTCACGCGGACCTTGTCCCCGAGGTTGATGCGGTCAGTTACATTCTCCACGCGGCCCCATTCTATCTCGGACACATGCAGCATGCCGTCCTGGCCAGGCGTTAAATTTAGGAATGCGCCGAACGGCATTATCTTCACCACTTCGGCTTCCTCGAATATCTCGTCTATCTCAACGACCCGGACTATGTCCCGGATCATCTTCTCGGCTATCTTGCCCTTCTCGACGTCGCTCGTGGTTATCATGACCAGGCCGTCGTCGTTGATGTCTATCTTGAGGTCAAGCTCCTCGGTTATGGCCCGGATTTTCTTGCCTCCGGGGCCGATGACGTCGCCTATCTTCTGCGGGTCTATCTTGAAGCTGATTATCCTCGGTGCATAGGGGCTGAGCTCCTTCCTGGGCTCCGGGATTGCCGCCACGAGGCAGTCGATGACCTCGTTAAGCGCCTTCCTCATCTGGGGGAAGACCGCATGTATCATCTCCTTGGTGAGGCCGCTGGTCTTCGTGTCCATCTGGATGGCTGTGATGCCGTCCCTTGTGCCTGTGAACTTGAAGTCCATGCCTCCCGGCCCGTCCTCCAGGTCCTGGATGTCGGTGATGATGGCCCACTTCTTTCCAAGGGTCGCGATGCCCATGGCGATGCCGCCGACAGGCTTCTTTATCGGAACCCCGGCGTCCATCAGCGCGAGCGTCGAGCCGCATGTCGAGCCCATCGAGGATGAGCCGTTGGAGCCCATCGTCTCGGAAACGACCCTTATGGTGTAGGGGAACGATTCCTCATCTGGCAAGACCGGCACTATTGCCTTCTCTGCAAGCGCTCCGTGGCCTATCTCGCGCCTGCCGGCGCCCCTGAGCATCTTCACTTCACCGACCGAGTAGGGCAGGAAATTGTAGTGATGGAAGTATTTCTTGCTTCCGTCGCTCTCCATTGTCTCCACCGACTGCTCGTCGAACGGCGCCCCGAGGGTCACCATCGAAAGTATCTGGGTCTCGCCCCTCTCGAAGAGTCCGCTGCCGTGCGTTCTGGGCAGGAGTCCCACTTCGGCTGAGAGCGGCCTTATCTGGTCCAGGGCGCGGCCGTCCACCCGCTGCTTCTTCTCGAGAATCGCAACTGTCACCTGCTCCTCGATGAATTCGTAGAAGAAACTGGAAAGCACGGATTTAAGGTGTTTCTCCGCCTCCTCCTCGCTTCCTTTCTCCTTGATGTATTTTGGTTTGAAATGGTCTATCAGCTTCTTCTGGAGGCCTTTCAGGATTTCCTTGCGCTCGCCCTTGGACCCCTTGGGTGTGTTGAACAGGTATTTGTCCAGGTGCGGAAGGGCTGCCTTCTTCATCTCCTCAATCAGGGGCTGGTTCTCGGGTTTCACGCTCGACCTCATCGTGAGCTGGTCGTCGGCTAGCTTCGGCTTCCCTATGTCCTTGCGTATGTCATCCACAAATTTAGCGAGCGGCCCCATGTATTCCATCGCCGTGTCAAAAGCGGTCCTCATGTTGTCGTCGGTAAGCTCCTGAGCGTCGCATTCCACCATCGTTATCCGGGCACCGTCGCCCATCACAACCAGCTGAAGTTCTGAATGCTCCATTTCCTCTATCGTGGGGTTGATTATGGGGAAGCCGCCGCTCATTCCGAGCCTGATGCAGCCAATCGGTCCGTTGAACGGGATTTCCGAGATGTGCACCGCAATGCAGGCTGCGAGCATGGCAACCATGTCTGGGCGGTTCTCGTGGTCGAGGCTCAGAGGAAGGCATATCACCTGCACCTCGTTCCTCATGTTCTGCGGGAACAGCGGCCTCAGGCCCCTGTCGATGCTCCTGCCGATCAGTATGGCTTCGTTCGAGGGCTTGCCCTCCCTCTTGGAGAATCTGGGTCCCTTAATCCGCCCTGCGGCGGCGTACCTTTCCTCGTAATCCACCATAAGCGGGAAGAAATCAATATCTCTCGCTTCCTTGGATATCATGGCGGTTGCCATGACCACTGTGTCCCCCATTCGCACCGTGACTGCGGCCGAGGCCTGTTGCGCCAGGCGGCCCGTCTCCACGGTTATTTTCTTTCCGTCTATCTCTGTTTCATATTTCTTTACGTTCTTTTCCATGTTATCACCTTGATATTATATTGTATTATTTAATGTCCTTACACGCCCCCGCAGAACATCCCGGGGCGTTCAGGTCTTTCTCCTGGGTATCGTCCCAGCCACCTTCTCGAGAATGTCCATTCCCTTCTCTATCATCTCCAGGGAGTTGGCATAGGAGAATCTAAGATGGCCTTCGCCGCCTTTCCCGAATGCCGAGCCGGGCGCGCATATCACGCCACCTTTCACCAGTTCCATGGCGAAATCCTCGCTCGATATGTCGTGGTCATAGGTCGGGAACACATAGAATGCGCCCTTCGGCTTCAGGCAGTTGAAGCCGGGGATGTCATTCAGTCTCTTCACTATCACGTCGCGCCTCTTCCGGAGTATGTCCACCCTTTCCTGGATTTTATTCGTGGGTGCGCTCATGACGTCGAATATCGCTTTCTGCAGGGGGGTCGGCGGGCACGCGATGTTGTAGTACTGTATCTTGGCCAGCTGGTTGACCATGTACTTGGACGCTGCCAGGTAGCCCAATCTCCATCCGGTCAGGGCGAAGGTCTTCGAGAACGAATTGATGTACACGACATTGTCATAGTCGGGGTTCAGCAGGGAATGGTGCTGGCCTTCGAATATTATCTCGTCGTAGACCTCGTCCGATATTATCACCAATTCGTTGTCCATCGCGATGTCCCGAATTGCCTTGATCGTTTCAGGTTCCAGAATTCCAGATGTGGGGTTGTTGGGGGAATTCAGTATTATCGCTTTTGTCCTGGGTGTGACAAGTTCCTCTATCTCGTCCGCGTTGGGCTGGAACCCGTTCTCGAATCTCAGAGAATATCTCAGAGGGGTGGCGCCGCACATTATCACGTGAGGCTGGTATATCACGAAGCCCGGGTCCGGGCAAAGCACCTCGTCGCCGTGGTCGAACAGCGTCATTGCGGATACCAGCAGTCCCTGGGTTCCGCCTGCCGTCACTATGATATTGTCCATTTCCACATCCGGCCGGTATCGCGAGAGCCTCTCAGCAAGTATCTTCCTCAGCTCGGGCAGGCCTTTGGTTGGGCCATAATGGTTGTAGCCTTCCAGCACCGCTTTCGTGAGGGAACTCATGGCGAGCTCGGACGGCTGGAAGTCAAGCTCACCCAGCCCGAGATTCACCGAATCCGGACCTGCCATCTCGAACATCTTGCGGATGCCCGATATCTGAAGCCGCTTAGCCCTTGAGGAAAACCAGTCTCTCATTGATGCGGGGAAATGCCCATTCGATATTAAGGCTTCGGTTGTATAACTATATAGTGTTATTGCAGAATATGCGCAGAAATGAACCCATGCCAGGACGGGAATCACCTCAAACGGCTGGCAGTTGGCTATGACTCAAACCTTTTTATACGAATTGTGATTTATGAGCGCTGTCCCCCGATGCGCAGGCAAAGGGTGGGCACAGACGCAACTCCCGACTTAGCGTAGCCTGGCTAACGCGGCTGACTGTAGTAGGTATACCGGTTACGGCCGGAATCAGCCGATATCAGCAGAGCCCCGGTTCAAATCCTGGAGTCGGGACTTATTTTTTTCCAGCGGGAAAAAAATAAGTCCGCCGAAACGCAGTTATTGGCATTATAAAAACACGATTCGGCTGGACTTTCGAGATTCGCAGAATCTCGAATTGCATGCTCTGGCAAAGGGACGATTCTCTCTAACTTGGACATTTGAAATCGTTTTAGCATTGTCGCGGAAAAAAGAAGTCTGCCGAGTCGCGGTCAATTTGATATCAATTTCGACTCGGCTGGACTTTCGAGATTCGTAGAATCTCGAATTGCATGCTCTGGTAAAGGGACGATTCTCTCTAACTTGGCCACTTATAATCATTTTAGCATCGCATTCTGAAAACAATAACCCTTCCATTTTGCATCACGTTTATATATCTCATCTTTATCCACAATTCACATGGCAATGAAGCTTGCCATCACCCCGGTGAGAACCGTCAGCAACCCTGACTGATAGCTTCTGGATTCAAGGTGGTTGCTGAATCATGGAGGAACTTTACCTAATAGCCACAGTTTGGCTTGGACTTGCAGTGATAGCGGTTATCATCGCCTACTATCTTAAAATTTCAATCGCGCTGGTCGAGATATGCATGGGTGTGGCCGTGGCAGGGGCAGCATATTACTTCTTTGACACCGAAGTTATGGGTGTCAACGATGAATGGCTGCGATTTCTTGCCTCAAGCGGCGCAGTGCTCCTCACATTCCTGGCAGGTTCCGAGTTAGAACCGGATGTCATCCGGAAGAAGAAAAAGGAAGTATTCGTGGTAGGCGCGATTGGGTTCATGGCACCTTTTCTAGGCTGTTCGGCAATCGCATTCTGGATTCTCGGCTGGAGTGTGCAGGCGAGCCTTCTGACAGGCATTGCGCTGTCAACTACTTCGATGGCTGTGGTTTATGCGGTCATGCTTGAAACCGGATTTAACAAAACAGACTTCGGCAAGGGCATCCTGGGAGCTTGTTTCATAAACGACCTGGGCACGGTCATCGCTCTGGGGCTGATATTCGCGCCTTTCACATACAAGTCGATAATTTTCATCGCGGCCTGCGCTATCATTCTGGCAATCCTTCCTTTCACTGCCAGGACGGTCACGAGGAAGCTTGCGTACAGGACAGCGGCGATCAGGACCAAGCTGATACTGATGATTCTGTTCGGGCTTGGATTCCTGGCTTTATGGTCAGGAAACGAAGCGGTCCTTCCGGCCTATATCGTCGGGATGGTGCTTGCGGGAATTGCAGCCAAGGACAATGAAGGAATTCGCAGGCTCAGAACCCTGACCGTAGGGTTCCTCACGCCGTTCTATTTCCTGCGCGCCGGCATGCTGGTGTCCCTGCCTGCACTGATACTTGCTCCGGTTGTGTTCCTCGTTCTGCTGGCCGGCAAGGTCGTCTCCAAGATTTTTGGCTTATATCCGGTTATCGCAAAGTTCAGGGCAGAGAAGAACGAGCGCTGGTACTACACCCTGATGATGTCCACCGGACTGACGTTCGGCACAATATCCGCGCTCTTCGGATTCACACACGGCATCGTCACCCAGGAGCAGTACTCGTTTCTTGTGGCGGCTGTTATAGCCAGCGCAGTCATACCTACTCTCATTGCAGGAATGTTCTTCTTGCCGAAGCACCTTCTTCCAGGACGTCGCAAGCCTGTGGCCGAGAACGGAGAAGGACCCAGCTTAAGGGATGAGGGATAGTGCTCGTGTTTCTGCAATTTACAATGACCTGAGCTTGGCGGCTGTCTTTTCCAACGATTTCGACTTTTTCAGTTCAACCAACATATCGGGGGACTCCTGGAATCCTTCAAGAGCGTTGAAAAACCTATCCAGCGGGTCGCTCTTGAAGGTCGGGACGAGAAAGATGTGTGTATGCGGGATGCGCCTGCCGCGGGCATACATGGCAACGAAATCCGGTTTGTAGACTTTCTTTATCTTCGCTGCCGTCGCTTTCGCAAGGCTGAAGAGGCTCTGGTTCTCCTCCTCGGTCAGGTCGTGCCACCATAGGACATGGCGCTTGGGGATTACCAGGCAATGTCCCTCGGAGAATGGATTGATGTCCAGTATCGCCAGCGATAACACGTTTTCGCCGACGCAGTACGATTTGGTTTCGTTCATGACAATCTTGCAGAAGATGCAGTCCTCTTTCACAGCCATATGTATCGGTACCCACAGGCGCGCACAACCTATTAAATCCCTGTGCTACTGGAAATTCGAAAGGGACAAACTTCCTCCATTGTTTCGAATTGACCTTGTGTAAACTACCAGCCCCTAAACAGGCGAGGCACAGCCTCGTCTTAACGCTAACCAAGTATGGTTAGCGAAAGTGGCTGGCGTTTGGAGCAATGATTTTCATTGCGACTAAGCCGAATTTTCAATTCGGCGATAGTTGCCGGGGCTGGAAGTGTACAAACATAGGCCATGCACCTGATTTATCAAAGCCTGACTGCTTTGATTTCATGTGCTATTGATTGAACGGTGCATGGCGGAGTCCTATGTACTGTTCATGCCGATTCATCTCAGCCCTGAAGGACTGAGCGTTCTCGGCACATGTACAGTAAACTATTCTGCATGGTTAATCAAAAACACCAGAGCCGGTTTACTCGTAGCCCACTATATTCCCCGCATTCAGCAACCATTGTGGATCAAGCTCCCTCTTGACCCGGGCGATCTCCCGAACGCCGGCTTCACCGTACATAACCTGAATGTAAGGAATTGTTTTCCCCTCGACCAGCAGGGTCTTCTTCCCAACCCCGTGCTCCCCCGATATGGTCCCACCGAGGGCTATGGCGGCCCTTGCCAGTTCCAGATATAGGTCCTTGGCATAGGCCCTTTCCTCATCGCTTGCTGTGATGAAATTGAAATGAACATGGCTGTCTCCGATATGCCCGAACATCACGTGGTGGGCACCCGTTCGAGGGAATCTGGACCTGAATTTCTCTCCTGCCTTCCGGTATTTGTCCATCATCTCGGAGAAGTGCCCGCCCGGCACTGCAAAATCTGTGCCTATTTTGTAACTGGCATGCAGTTTGAGATAGGAGTTCACAGCATCGGGAAGCGAATGCCGGAATTCCTTCAGATTCCTTCTGTCCGGGGCCGTTGTTGCGCACCAGTCCTCCACCTCATTGAACCGGGCAAGATGCTCCGATACTTCGCCAAGAAGTTCGGAGGATCCGGAATTCAGTTCCAATAATATCGCCGCACCGAGGTCCGGCTTGAGCTCGGGAAATTCCGGCCTGATGAAATCCAGCGAATATCTGTCAAAATATTCTATTGCCAGGATGCCGCGTTCTTTCATGCGCCGCAGAATGTCCGCAAATCCGAGGGCGTCATTTTCCGACCTGAAAAATGCCAGAACCGATATGGGTTCCTTTTCAATCGAAAGCAACTTGATGGTCATTTCGGAAACTATGCCCAATATTCCCTCACTGCCTATGAACAAATCTATCAGGTCCATGCCCTTCTTCGAATAAAGGCCGGCAGCATTCTTCACTTCGGGCATTCGGTAATCCGGGATGCGCACCAGGTAATTCCTTCCTGCCTCAGAGGTGAAATTTATGATGCCGTTTTCATCGGCAGACCAGCGCCCCCTTCGGACTTCGAGGGTTTCCCCATCGGCCAGTACCAGCCTCAGTCCCACAATCCAGTTCCTGGTCGGGCCGTAATGGAAACATCTGGCGCCGGACGCATTGGTTGCGACGGTCCCCCCCAGGAAGGCCGATGTTTCTGTAGGGTCGGGCGGATAAATCAATTTGGCCGGAAGGGCGGTTGAGAGTTCGGACAAGGAGATTCCGGGCGGGACATGGGCCAGGCAGTTCTTCTCATCCAAAAAAATTGTGATAGGGCCTGCGAGGCCCTTGTGAATTATCGCGCGGCACCCTTCATGTTTACTGGCGTGAAGCATTTTTTCCATGGATATCACGATGCCGCCTTTCACCGGAACCCTGGAGCCGCATATGCCCGTTCCCGCGCCGGAGATTGTCATTGGCTGTTCATTCTTCAGGCAGGCTTTGACTGTGTTTGCGATATCTTCCTCTGATTCCGGGAAATATACCGCCGAAACAGAATCCGGCCCGGCGATGATGGCATTGCTCTCATCTGAAAGGAATCGGCTTATTGCCTCAGGGTTTTTCTCGACTAGCATTGAACGGCCAATTGCCCGGTCAGTTATAGATTTTACCATGCCCTGACGATAAATATTAAAGTCGAAAATGATACAGGAGCATCACCGAGGCTGAAAGATGAGATATGGCGTTCCGTACAAAGACCGCGAGGAGGCATTCGAGACCGACATTCCCTGCCTCGTGATCGGAAAAAGGGATTATTCCCCGGGCAATGCCGGCGAGATTATCGCAAAAGCAATGGAACCAGCACAATATTTCTCTGAATTTGCGAGTTCGAGCAAATCCCTTCTGTTCCTGCTGTGCGACGGCACTCGGCCGACGCCGACCGCGCTTGTCCTGGAGCACATGTTCGATGAAATCAAAAACCATGCGAATGTAAGCTTCCTCATAGCCACTGGGACGCACCGGGAACCGACCGTCCGGGAGCTGGAGGCAATCTTCGGAAGGCATTATGAAGAATTCCGCGACCGGATTATGGTGCATGACGCGAAGGACAATGGCAGACTGACCTACATCGGAACCACATCCCGCGGCACCCCTGTCAGCCTCAACACCGCGGTCATGGAAGCGGACGGCATTGTGGCAATCAACAGCGTGGAGCCGCATTATTTCGCCGGATTCACCGGGGGGCGCAAGATTTTTCTTCCCGGTATCGCAGGATATGATTCGGTGGAGCGCAATCACAGCCATGCGACGGAGCCGGGGGCGGAGCCGATGGCGCTCGACGGCAATCCTGTTTCGGAGGACATGTTCGAAGCCATGAATTTCATTCGGAACAGGAGGATTTTCTCTGTCCAGACAGTCGTCCTGCCTGACGGGAGCCTTCACTCGGCCTTTGCAGGGGACATGGATGAATCGTTCGGCCTGGCAGTGGAGAGCACCCGCCAAATCTATTCCGCAAGCATTCCCCGGAAGGCCAACATCGTCATCGCCGCGGCCCCGCCGCCGATGGACAGGGACCTGTACCAGTCCCAGAAGGCGCTGGAGCACGGCAGGCTCGCTCTCGAGACAGGAGGCATAATGATCCTGGTCTCTAGCTGTTGGGACGGCATCGGGGACACAGGGTTCTACGAGCTCCTGTCCAGGCTCGGGGAGGGCGGGCGCATCGAGGACCATCTTGGCAACAATTACAGGCTGGGGAATCACAAAGCTGCCAGGTGGCTCAGCCTCTGCAGCGAGGGCTCTATCTGGTCTGTCACGGAGTTGGGCGGGGATGTCCTCGGGACAGTCGGAATGAGGGGATTCGGCACTCTCCAGGAAGCGGTCGATGAAGCGGTCCGAACATTGAAGGAACAGGGAAAGGAGCCCCGCATAAACCTTATCCCCGGAGGCAGTTTCACGGTCCCGGTGGTAGCATGAATCTTGCTGAAATCCTCGGAAGGGCGCTGGGTGAGGCCGTCATTGCCATGCCCGACGACCTTGAGCAGGCTCTGCGGAAAGCCCGCGAAAACGAGACAGGAGAACTGGCCAGGATGCACCTGAAGGCAATCCTGGACAATATCGAGCTTGCCCGGACGGACCGCGTCCCCGTGTGCGAGGATACCGGCATCCAGACTGTTTTCCTGGACGCCGGGAGGGATTTCCCCCTTCTCGGAGAGCTGCTGGCAGCCATTCCCGAAGCCGTGGAAAAGGCCACCAAAACAGGGCCGCTCCGCCCGAACACCGTGGACCCTTTCACGGGGATGAATCACGGTGACAATCTTGGGCCGGGCGCACCCGCCATCAACCTCACCATCGTGGAGGGCGACGGCGCCGCCATTCACCTGCTCCCGAAAGGGGGGGGCAGCGAACAGCTCTCGGCACTCTGGATGCTCACCCCTGCCGACGGAATCAAAGGCCTCAAGAGGGAGGTCCTGAGCCATGTCCAGAAGGCCGGAGGAAGGCCCTGCCCGCCCGTGATAATCGGCCTCGGGATAGGAGGCAGTGCGGACACGTGCATGAAGCTGGCCAAGCGCTCGCTGCTCCGGCAGCTCGGTTCGCGGAATCCGGACCCGAACGCGGCCGCCCTTGAGGAGGAACTGCTGGAATCCGTCAACTCGCTGGGCGTCGGGCCGATGGGCATGGGGGGAAAGACCACCGCTCTGGCAGTGAACGTGGAGTTCGCCCCCAGGCACCCGGCCACATTCCCTGTCGGCCTGGCGATGCAATGTTGGTGCCACCGACACGTCACTATCAAACTGGACAGGAACGGGAAGGCGGTGCCGTGACAGGAAAAAGAATAATCCGGACGCCCCTGGACCAAAAAACAATCGGTTCCCTGAAAATCGGGGATGTGGTTTTCCTGAGCGGCAGGATATTCACTGCCAGGGACCAGGCGCACATGCTCATGCTGAAGGACGGCCTCCCCCCGGGGCTTGAGACCAAAGGTCTGGCTGTGTATCATTGCGGCCCGATCGTCAAGCAAATGAACGGCGAACGCGTCATTACCTCGGCGGGGCCCACGACCAGCATGCGCATGGAATCCCTCGAGCCGGAATTCCTGGAGATGTCGGGCGCGCGGGCCGTGATCGGCAAGGGGGGCATGGGCCATGGGACGCTGAAGGCCCTGGAGAAACTGGGCGCGGTATATCTGTCCATAACCGGAGGCCTGGGAGCACTGGCGATGAAGAGGCTGGGGCCGATGAAAGAGGTCCATTTCCTGGAGGAGCTCGGACCTGTCGAGGCGGTGTGGGTTTTCGACGCGGAGGAGCTGGGACCTTTGGTCGTGACAATGGATTCGCACGGAAACTCGCTGCATGACGCCGTGTCAGCGGTGACTGGGGAGAACCTTGCCAGGGTTCTTGATGGATTGTGATTTTTTATTGTTGTTCACAGCTTATTGTTTTTCAATTCTTTTTGAGTAATGGGGTCCAGGGGCTAGGGGCTTTGCATACAATATGGGATAAAGGGGCTAGGGTTTGCTGGCTGTTGTCGACAGCCAGCGCAAAACAAATGTTAGCAACCCTAGACCCTAGTCCCTAGACCCTAGTCCCCAGATACATAAGATCGTTATTCAGACATCTTTCCAGTGAACTCTCACGCCAGCCTCTCGGCCTTTCCCCTGCCCATGTCCCGTTTCGGGCTGAGGAGTTCGTAAATCTCCTGGTCCATGGCCGGCTTTCCCTTCGCGATATGGCTTGCCAGGTTGTACCCGACCCCGGGGCCCATCATGAAACCCTGGCCGCACATCCCGATGCCCAGGAACATGTTGTCCACGCCGGGCGCTTTCCCGATTATGGGCACGCCGTCCGGCGTCATCGGGTACAGGCCGCGCCACAGCCTTCTGATGGTGAGGTTCTTCAGCCGGGGAATCAGGCTGACCAGGCGCCTTGCGAGTATGGGCATGAATTCCGACGTCTCCCTCCTGTCGGTGCCGAGTATCGGCTGGAGCGGGGTGTAGCAGAATATTATCTGGCCGCTCTCGACCTGTCCGAAATAGAAGTTTTTTGTCATGACATCCGACCCGGGGCGGATGTCCACCACCAGGGGAGGCAGGAACGGCTTTACGGGAGAGGTTATCCCGGCCTCGTGGCTGTCTGGAATCACTGGCATGCTGAAGCCAGCCATCTCGCATATCGCCGTGGCATTGGCTCCGGCTGCGTTCACGAATGTTTCCGCGGTGTAGGTGCCCCTGTCCGTTTCCACGCTTGCGACAGAGCCGTCCTTCATGCCCAGCTTCTTCACCGGCTCCCTGTACCTGAACTCCGCGCCGAGCTTTCTTGCCTCGCGGGTGAAGGATTCCGACGCCATCAGCGGGGACACCTGGCCGTCGTCGGGCGAGAGAGTCCCGCCCCTCAGGCCTTTCATGTTGATGCCGGGAACGGCTTTCGCTATTCCGTTCGCATCTATCCAGTCGATGTTCAGGCCGAATTTTTTCTGTATCGGCAGCATGTCCCTCATGGTCTTCTCGTCTTTTTCGGTGTAGATCGGGAAGCAGTAGCCCCCGGGCTTCCATCCAATATCCGTGCCCGCTGTTTCCTTCCAGGCCGAGAAAATCTCCAGGCTCTTCTTGCATATGGTTATCTTTGCAGGGTCGGAGTGAGTCGCGCGCACCCCGCCGATTGCGGCCTTGTTCTGCCCCTGGCCTGAAGAGGAGTATTGGTCGATGCACAGGACCTTCTTGCCTTCCTTCGCGAGGAAGTAAGCGGTCGGCGTGCCCACGCTTCCCGCGCCGATTATTACAACATCATACTGCTTGGCCATCATTCCTCACCTCCTTCGATGAACGCGGACAGCGGCACTTCCTGGGTGAACGGCCTCTCGCTGTGTTGCTCGATAACTGCATCGCGGCCCAGCACCTGTTTGAAGATGCGCATGACCAGTTCGGTGCATGTCTTCCCGCCGCAGGGTCCCATGCCCACGCGGAGGGCGGCCTTCAGCGCGTTGAAGTCTGTGCATCCTGTCTCTTTTATGTAACTGGCAATCTCGCCTTTGGTGATCCGCTCGCACCGGCAGACTATGGTGTTATCGTCCTCCTCGGCGGTGGCGGGCGTGCCTGCGGGCGGCGGTCTGGTGTCGTACAGCCTGATGCCAGCAACCTTCTCCGCGTCTTTCGCGGGAACCTCGAGCAGGAGCAGTTCCCTCCGGTTCTGCCAGCCGGAACTTTTGATCGCCAGGACCTTCCCGGTGCCCACCTTGCCGCCCTCGAACCCCATCGTGTTGACGGTCTGGCCGGGCCTGACCGTGCCGGCCGGCATCTCCCAGGGCAATGTGACGAGCGCGCTCTTCCCGGCCGGGTCGTAGCCTGTGTCCACCAGCGTGATGGCAAGGCCCGGGCAGATTGCCACGCACCTCGTGCAACCGACGCAGCCGCCCAGGAGTTGCGGGGTGCCTGTCATCTTCCCGTTGTCCGTGCGGATGGAGTCTTTCGGGCACACGGCAGTGCACGGATTGCAGGGTATCTCCTGGGTGCAGCGGATTACCGGGTAGACCCGCGACTTGGCCGGGTTGAGTATCTCCAGGTCATGGGTGGGACCGGGTTTTGCCCTGAGCATGTCAAGTATCTCGTACCACTCCGCGGGTATTTCGACCTCATGACCCATGTCCCTGAGCATCTTCCTTCCGGTGATGTGGCCGCTGAATATCGCCGCTGAGGCTTCGGCTATCACGTCGGCATCGCCTGCGGCATAAACAGACATGTCGAACTCCCTGGCCTTCAGCAGAAGCTCGTTGACCGGGGCAAGGCCCACGGCGACTAGCAGGGTGTCCACGTCGAACGTCATCTCGGTGCCGGGAAGCGGCTTGAAATCGCTGTCGATTTTGGCTATCGTGACCTTCTCCAGCTTTCCGCTGCCCTCGGCCTTCAGAACAGTGTGGGATGTCCAGACAGGAATTCCGAGCCGGAGTATCTTGTCGAGGTGGACCTTGTAGCCACCGCATTTCGGAAGCGCCTCCACAAGACCCAGCACCTCAATGCCGGCCTGCAGCGCATGGTAGGCGGCGATGAGACCAACATTGCCCCCGCCGACTATGAAGAGTTTCTTCGAGGCCCTCACCATGTCTCGGTTGACCAGCGTCTGGAACGCGCCCCCGCCGTACACGCCGGGGAGGTCGCATCCCGGGAATGCAAGGCTCTTCTCCCTGGCGCCGGCTGTTATCAGCAGATGCTTGGGTTTCACGAGGCAATAGCGGTTTCCTCTGAGAATGCCAACAAGTCCGTCGCAGAACACAGCGACAGCCGGAGAGCCGAGCCATACCTTGACGTTCTCCAGCTCGTCAATCTCCTCTGCCATAAGTGTCCCGATGTCCATGCCGCGCATTCCCGCGTTGCAGTCCCTCACCGAGCCGAAGAAGTTGTGGGTCTGAAGTCCCAGCTTCCCACCAACTTCCTGCTTGTCATCAGCAATGATTATCTTCAGGCCGGCCACAGCCAGTTCCGCGGCGGCTGAGAGGCCTGCCGGCCCCGCGCCCACAATCAGGACGTCGGTCTCGACAGTCTCGGTCTCGCCGGGCATCGGCTGGCTGTCGTCGGCAGGGAGCTCGGGGAGCCCCTCAAGGTACCGGACGTCAATGCCCTCCCCGACCGGCGTGATGCAGGCTTTCCTGGGATGGCCGTTCACCAGGACAAGGCATTGGGCGCATTGCCCGTTGGCGCAGAAAATGCCCTGAGGCGCGCCGTCGCGGTGATGGGCGTTGAAGACCGAGATGCCGTTTGCCATCATGGCGCTCGAAATGGGCTCGCCCGGCTTTGCCTTGTAAAGCTTGCCGTTGAACCTGAAACTGACGCTGGCCTTCGGCCCGGGAGCGAGTATCGGGTGACTGTCGATGCGTCTGTCAGCGGCCATCAATCATCCCTCCTGAGCATTGATTCCATGAAAGAATAGATGTCGGTGACCTTCACGGGGCTGGTCTTCCATCCTGCCAGGACGGAATTAAAATGAGCCGAGCAGCGGGTGGAGGCGGTGACAAGGGTCCCGATTCCGGCCTTCTCAACCTTTCTCAGCAGCTTCAGAGCCATATCCCGGGAACCGGATGTCACATCCCTCCAGCCTGTGTCGCCGCACTCACCCTCGAGTTTGGAGATGTTGAGCCCGGGCACCCTGGCAAGCAGAGCAAGACAATCTTCATCGAATTTGCCGCCCCCGGCGCATGCCCCGTGGAAGGCAACTGTCCCTTCCGTCTCGCGGAAGGCATCTTTGAGCTCTTTGGCCAGGACGGACGGGAGAGTTACCACCTTGCGGCCGAAGTCCACCCTTTCGAGCGCCTCGAAGCTCTTCGGGGTGGCTATCGCAACCGCTCTGGCCTGGCTTTCCCTGACGCGGTCCGCGATGGACTTGGAATAATCGCGGTACAGGCTGTCCATTCCCCAGTTCCGGAGGCTGGTCCCGGATGTGTGAACGCCTTTGGCAATCTCATATTTGACGTGGGTGGCTTCCAGCAGCCTGATGATGGAGTTCGGGATGTCGCTGTCCGTGATGCCGTATGCGCGGAATGCCGGTTCTGAGGTCAATATGCAGCCGAATGCCACAAGCAGCCTGTCATTGGCCCAGAATTGGACTGGCGAATCGGGTTGAGCCATGAGCACCTGCACAGCGTCAAGGGTCCTGCCCAGGCCGGGTTTGATCTGGGGAAGGGCGCCCGTTGCCGGCTTCAGAGCCTTCAGATCCGCAATGCCGATGAAAAAATCGCTCACATCATCTACCGAATCGATGTATGCTGCTCTGTTTGGGTTCAGGCCGATGGCATCCAGTATGTCTCTCGAAGAGCTCACCACATCCTGTCCCATCAGGGCACCCGGCAGGTAGTGGCAATCGCCTTCCTCGCATCCGACGACCGCTATGGCCCTGGCACCCATGGCCAGGGTTTCTGTGAGCAGCGAAGGGGACACCCTCCTCGTGCACTGCATCCTCACTTCCCAGGGCCAGGGTTCGGTCCTTGTGTTGCGCCGGTTCCACATGCATGTGAACCTCACTACCCCGTTGTTCTCGGACGAGCATCTCACTGCCTCCCTCGCCCTGGGGAAGAGCGAACCATCGTCCATGAGGCCCATGAAAATTGCTCCTGTCGGGCAGGCGCTGGCACACGCGCCACAGCCCCTGCAGGATGCGGCATCTATGTAGGCGTATGAGTGGCCCTTGGGATCGAAAACCGTCCTGATGGCTTTGTACGGGCAGGCCTCCTCGCACTTCCCGCAGGATATGCAGAAATCTTTGTCCGCCCTGGCGAGCACCGGCTCGATGGAGACGCTGTGCCGATCGTCGCCGATGTCGATTTTCCAGTCAGATTCAGGATTTGCCAGGGCGTCATTTGCCACGCTGAACGGGACTTTCGCGATTGCTGTTTCGCCTGTCTCGACGACCGTCACGGCGGCATTCCTGTAATCACAGACAGCCAGGCACACGGAGCATTCTTCGCAGCTCCCGCACCTCCCGCACCTGAGGGCCTCGGTTATGGCAGTTCTCTCGTCCATGCCCAGCTCGACCTCGTCGAACGTGGACTGGCGCCTCTCCGCTGGGATGAGGCATGTCTCGCACCTGAGGGCCTCCGGGGGCCTGGGTGCCTCCACGACGAGCATGGTCGTGGGCCGTCGCTGGGTAGGTGCGCCCAACAGGTAGCTCACAACCCCGGCGGCAGCCCTGTGGCCGCTACCAATCGCGTCGATTATCGTGAGCGGGCCCGTGGTGATGTCCCCGCAGGCGAATATTCCCTTCAGAGAGGTTTGGCCGTCGCTTCCCGCCGCAACGGTTCCGGTTTTCTCCAAAACAATGCCCGCCTCCGAAAGGCCAGCGGACTCGGGCTTCGAGCCTATGGCCATTATGACTGTGTCGCTCTGCAGGGTGAAGTGATCGTTGGGAATTGGAACGGACGAGCGCCTTCCGGATTTATCGGGTTCGCCCAATTTGGCGGACTGGAACTTGACCGACTTGGCGCGGCCTTTCTCCTGCATGACCTCCGCGGGGATTGCCAGGAACCTGAAAGCGATGCCTTCCTCCTTGGCAAGTTCTATCTCCTCGCGGTCTGCCGGCATTTCCGACTCGGTCCTGCGGTATGCGACCGTGACCTTCGCGCCGAGGCGGAGGGCGGTGCGGGCCGAGTCCAGCGCGGCATTGCCCCCGCCGATGACCACGACATTGCCGGTCATCGAGGCGATTCCCTTCTCGGAGACCTTCCTCAGGAAATCCAGGCAATCGAGGACGCCTTCCGACAGCTCGCCGGGAATCCCGGACAGCAGGGGGGTCTGGCACCCTGTCGCCAATATCACGGCTGAATAGCCCTGCACCAGCAATTTGGCCGGGTTCTTCACTTTCTTCCCCAGGGAAAATCCGACGCCCAGCGCCTCGATGTCCCTTATCTCGCTCCGGACGATGTTCTTGGGAAGTCGGAAGTCGGGTATGCCCCAAGACAATAGGCCGCCCGCCTCTTTAGCGCTGTCGAACACCATGACCCCGAACCCCTCCAGCGCAAGGTCGGATGCTGCGGTCAGCCCTGCAGGCCCTGCCCCGATGATGGCAATCTTCTGTGTATGTATTATCCCGGCCGGTGCCATTGGCTTCTTTCTGGAAAGTTCGTAGTCCGCTGCAAAACGCTTGAGGGCACGGATGGATACGGATGCGTCGATGTCCTTCCTGCCGCATTCAGCCTCGCAGGGATGTGTGCACACCCTTCCGCATATCCCGGGGAACGGATTGGCCAGCCTTACGACCTGGACGGCGTCCTCGTATTTCCTGTCTGCAATGAGATTGACATAGGCCTTGACGTCCACCCCGGCGGGGCATGCTTCTTTGCACGGGGGCTGGGCCTCTGTATATATCGAGAAATCTCCCAATGGGCCGACAAGCCGGCCCTCGCCCTTCTCAATGTCCTGAAGCACAACGCGTCTCGGCATTCCTTCACACCCCGGGTCCGTGAACCCGGAGGGAGAGTATTGAGCTGGTTTAAAATCTTATGTTCATGTTGTTTATCACATATAGAATCATTTGATTGATAATAGTTAATCCTATAGAACGAAAATGAAAAACAAAAGAGAGAAAAGGTGGGGAGCCGTTTGGCCCCCCATTCTGTTTCGTGTTTTACGGGCTCAGAGTCCAGGTCGTGTCGCTGGTCACGTGTATCCAGTAGGCATTGCCGTGTGTCATGTTGACCGTGCCGGGCACTGCATCCATTATGTACGGGCTTGCCGACTGCCATATTGACACGATATCTGCCACGCCAGGCAAGGGTTGGTTCGGGGTCGCGCTCGGATATCCCACCATGTTCCATCCGCTGTACAGGTTGATGACGACTTCGCCTGACGGGTAATATCCCGCAAGGCTCGTGGTCAGCATTTGGTCGCCGCCGTTGGCTATGAGATGCAGCCAAACGCCCATCGTGTTGTCCATCGTGGCCAGGTCATTGCTCGTCCCGCCCACACGGAAGATCTTCCAATGGTCCGCCATGTCCTGCGGGTTGTACCACCGTGCAACATCCCATGCGGTGAATCCGTCACCAATTATCGTGTCGTCCAGGATGTCCAGTATGTTGCCGCTGACTGCAATCGGGAACGAGACGAATACCCATTCTCCGGGCAGGTGTCCGCCCAGGTTGATGTCGTATGGCAGCTCAGGTTCGCCCGCCACAATGTTAATCCACACTGTTGCCGCAACGCCCCATCCCAGACCGGTGTTTCCCGGGCCGGATTCATGGCCCCTCATGTAGATGGTGTAATTGCCTGCGCCCCACAGGGAGGTGTCCAAGTTGTAGTTGAACTGCACCGTGGAGGTGCCCAGCCCCATGTCCCACATGACCGTGCCCATGCCTTCGCCCGGGTCCGTGTCCACGTAGAACTCTGCCCCGTCCAGCTTCGGGATGTTCTCCCATGTGGATGAGTCATCGTACACCACCGCGAACAGGCTGACGCCCGCAGTTCCCTGGGTTATCTCGACGCCCGGCAGACTGTCCACCATTGCGGTCGTGACATCGGGTGCCAGGTTGAACTTGCTTGCGACGCCGGTGGGTGTGCTTTCAGCATGGGCGTCCGCGGCCCTGACATAATACCAGATGTTGTTCACAATGTCGGCAGCCTCGCCGTAATGCCTGAACATATTGCTTCCGGCAGGGCTGGAGCCAAGGTAGTTGAACGGCCCCGCATAGGTTCCGGATGTCTCCTGGTCTGAGTAGTAGACATTGTACTGTACCAGATCGTCGAACCCTGCGCCGTCGTCGCCCGAGAGGTCCCATACCACGTTGACAGTGGTGTTGACCGGGGAGATGGTCGTTGCCACATACAGCGAGTCTATGTATATCGAGGTCGAGGCAGTGTCGCCTGTCCCTGATAGTGCGTCCTTGACCTGTATGTACATCGGCCCGTCGAACATCGCGGGTATGGGTGCCGTGTAAGTGGTGTATGTGGTCGAGGCCACGGAGATTATGTCAGTGTAGGGGCCTGCCAGGCTCGACGCGTATCCGATGTTGAACGCTTCGTCCACCGCGCTTGTCCTGGCATGGACCGCCAGAGTGTTGCTGATGGTATTCAGAGGCATGTTCTGCATCGTGTACCTGTGCGTCGCGAAGAATCCGCTCGGTGTGCCGCTGAGCAGGCAGTTGTCAACATACCAGTAGTCTATCTGGTACGAGTTGTCGGCCACGACCCATGCGACATAGAGCGTGGATGAGCCCACGTTCTCAGTTGCGTCAAGTACCTCGGTTACCAGTGCGGGTCCGACGTTTACCGTGCCGCTTGCCACCGACCATCCGGTGTTAGTCCATGTCAGCGCGTCCGTGCTCGTCTGCACCCTGAGAGTGCAACCGGCAGCGTACGTGTCCAGCAAGTGCCTGAACTGCAGTGTCAGGGTTGTGAAGCCGTTGGTGTCGAACGGACCCGCGTACAGCCTGCCGAAGCCACTGCCACTAGGCCCGTATGAGAAACGTGCCTCGGGCGCAGTGCCTCCCGCATTGGCCGTGCTGGATGAACCCCATGTGCCGGTGGTGCCTTCCAACTGGATGTTCCATCCGGTTGGTGGGACCCCGCCGGCGAATGCCTCGTTGATGAAGGTCTGGCTTCCGAGCGACACCTCCGCAATCTGTTGGGCTGTGCCATCCGGCACTATCGGGGTTGTGCGGGTGTAGTCACCGGTGACAGTACCCGTGACGGGGTTGTCTGCGGTCGCCACCTCGTTCTGGTTCGTGATGCCGATTATCTCCTGCCAGTAGATGCTAATCGCGTCCACGTACACCGTGTCCTGGGCTGTGTCTGCGCCGTTATTGTCTATCACGTTGATGTAGAACTGCCCGCTCATGACCGGTATCGCGGCGCTGTAGGTCGCCATGGTAGCGGAGTTCACGGTTATCGTCGGGGTGTACGGTCCGCCAAGTACGGTGGAGTATCCGAACGAGAATGTGTCGTCAGCTCCCGAATTGGTTCTGGCTGTTACTGACAGTTCCATGACGGATGCGCCCGTCGGGACGTTCACTGTCCTCCATCTGTGCTCAAGGGAGTAAGAGTCCGGAATGGATGTGAATATTGTCACGTTGACATAGTCGGTCCGCACCCATCTGGCCTGTGCGCCGGGATCCACGACCCTGATTCCCAGGTAGACATATCCGCCCGAATCCACGTAATCGGCCATTGTTCCGGCGGGGCTGCCCGTAAGCTGCAACGGTCCGCCGGCTGCGGGTGTGCCTGTGGCCAGCTGAATCCATGTGGCTGCAGTGTCGTCCCATATGTACAGGGTTGCTGCGTTGGCCGCCTCGAAAGCTGACGCATCCCATAATGCGTCAATGTCGGCGATAGAGCCCTCGGCTTCGTTGATGTGGACGTGGTATCTCCAGTATTTTGCGTTTGCATTGTCATACTCCCACACGCTGCCATCGTCGATAACGGCGATGTTGCCGTACTCGGCCGCTGTGAGTTCAGTGTATCCGCCGGTTCCTGCCATGTCAAAGTTGGTTGCTGTGAAAGCGCCGTTGTTGACATTCTTTGCGTAGCCTTGCTTGTTACCAGCGCCATATGTAGTATAGGAATAGGTTGTTGCAGTGCTTGAGCCGGCCACGAACGCTTCCTGAACGTTCTGTGTGATGGCATCGACCGCTGCTGTGTTGGCGTAGGTTCCGGTGACTGTTCCCTCGACCGCGCTGTCCAGGTCCGTGAGGTACCATGCCTCGTTGCTTGGCATCGGGTCGGGCAGGTATGTCCTCACATTGCTCGCGGGTAGCGGAACGTCGTCCACCCATAGGCCGATATCGTCGAAGAACCAGTCGCAGGGCGCTGCGGGTCCCTCGCCGAAGAAGTACACAACGCCTGCGTCCAATGCTCCGCTGTCGAGGAATCCGAATGTCCCCTGCAGCACGCCGTTCCATCGTGCCTCGAAGGTCAGTGTGTTCACGTTGTACCTGATTGAGATATTGTTCCAGGTGTTCGGCGTGATGGTCGGGCCGTCGATAATCCAGCCGCCGCCCGCGCCGTCCCCGTCAACCCAGCTCACCTGTCCGGGGCTCGGGATGTTGGCTGCCGATAAGTCGCCCCCCAGTGACAGTATGGTCACAAGGAAGGTATCGGTAGTGTCGTATATGTAAACAACGCCGCCGCCCAGGGTGCCGTCGCCATAAAAGTTGAACCACAGGTCGCCGTAGGCGCACCCGTCGCCGCCCAGGTAGGCAGCGAGGGCCTCGTATTCATCTGCGTTGGCTTCCCACAAGCGTGCGCTCTGGGTGCCGGTGTGAGCCTTGAAGTCCGTGATGCGGACAGTGCCGTCCTCCTGGTCGCCGAACATCTCCACGTAATCGATGTATATCTCTGATTGAGTGCTAACCGTCCCTTCGGCCACGAATCCTGCGACACCGGCTCCCGGATTGACCAGTGGTTCGCCTAACAGCACATACTCTGTATCGTCGATATATAAACCGGAATAAGTTTTCTCAAAGCCGTCCATGTAAAGGGCGATGAAGTACTCGGTGTTTGCCGTGAACGCCTGCGCATTCACCCAGGAAGAAGAGGTCTGGTACTGTATCTGGCCGCCCGAGAATCTGAGAGCCATCAATGTGCGTTCGTTGAAATCAAGCAGCCTGAATGTCGCGCCGTTGGTATTGGCGATCGTGGTGCTGGTCCTCATATACCATGAAAAGCCGGCATACACACCGTATGCATACGGCGGCGGGAGCATCACAGATACGGAGGCCTTCTCGCCTGCGAAGGCGTTCTGGTCCATGTATATGCTTTTGCCGCCCCCGTCAATGGAGCATGACCATGCATTTGAGACGCTTACCGCGTGCGCTCCGCCTGTGGGCGGAAGCCCTATCATCGGGTTGTCGCACCTCATGCCTGTGTTTGCAGCTGCGTAAATGACGAATCCGTCTATGTTCGTGGTCGGGAACACGAAGGCGAAGGTGCCGACATTGGTCCCGTCGATCCAGAATGTGTATTCCTGGTTGGCTATGTCAATCTCCATGAATAGCTCGTGCCATGTGTTGATGGTCCAGGTCGGGGTCATGAGCCATCCCCCGTCGGGGTCAAAGGCAACATAGCGCCCTGCGATAGGGGTGCCGTACGGATACATGGCGACAACGCAAGGCGCGTCTCCTGTCACCAGATCATATGCCATGACCTGAAGGACGCAGTTGGTTGTCAGTTGCTTCTGCAGGAACCAGCCGCCCATGTAGGCGTAGTCAGGCATGTTTGTGAATACCGGGCCGAAGTAACTGGCCGCGCCACTAGCAGTCAGGTCCGCGCTGAGTGCGCCGCCGGAGAGATAGCCGCCCATGACCGAGGCGGGGTTCCCGAC
Source organism: Methanomassiliicoccales archaeon UBA147 (assembly GCA_002496385.1). Classification (GTDB taxonomy): domain Archaea; phylum Thermoplasmatota; class Thermoplasmata; order SG8-5; family SG8-5; genus UBA147. The sequence continues at coordinate 50,894 of DAJR01000014.1, forward strand.
ATTGGTGGAGGAGACAAGTGTGCCCGCCATGTTCCAGAAGTAGCCATTGTTTCCTGTGAAGGCTCCGGACCCAATCGAGGTTCCGGCCGGCGTGTAGGACTCGAAGGTCTGGACACCCCAGGAAGCCGGTATCGTGGTTCCGTCAACGGTCTTCCAGGGCTCGCCCGGGTTCTGTCCGACTGTGTCGTCCTCGATATCATCGGGCCCCCAGTGGCCAGAGGCTGTTGAAACTTTTTCCGTTGCAACCCACGGCGGGTTGTCCGGAAGTTCGCCCAGAATGTCATCCTCGAAGCTGTCCTCGAAGGCGATGCTCTTGGGAGTCTCGACAGGCGGAGCGCTCATGGCCTCCGCTTGTTTCCCCCTCAGCCTTTCAAGGTCGATCTGGGGCCTGTCCAATGCCACGGACAGGGCCGCCGATTCCAAATTCACCTTGCCCCCGTCCGACTTTCCAAGAGTCAGGCCGTTTCCGGCCATCAGCAGAAAAGCCGCCGCAATGGCAATCGCAAAACCTTTCACATACAATGTATTTTTCATGTTCTCCATTCCTCCTCATTGACTGCCCACTTCATGAAATGTTGCCCTCTTAAGCATTGTGGGCATCTTTGTATTAAATGAATAGTCGGCCGTAATATAAGTAGTTTATTGGGGTCGAAATTAATTATATATAAAACTATCGGAAGGGGTTATTAATATGTTATTGATGTAAATTGAAAATACAATGCGGGATTAATGAAAAACGAAAAATGATAAAATATGAAAAGGGGGAGGCCGAGAGACTTATGCACATCCCTATTTCATCCATAAGTCTCGAGCGCGACTAATACGCCTATTGCATTTACCAGCAGAGTATTAGGCAGCGCCGCCAAACTAGCGGTTGCTTCCATTTAGAATCGTAGTCTGTTTGGCGGGTATTTGCATGGATACGTTTCTATCATCCTTTCCGGCGTATTAGTCTTCTCTCGGTCTATTGTAGAAAATACGCTGGCAGTGAAGATCTCGAGCAAGCCCAATCCATGGAGACTATTAACATCAGCATGAAATGGGTTGGGCAATACCGGCAAATTAAGATTTAATCGATGACTCTGCATATTTTGCCGGGCTTCTTTAAATTCAAATCAACGAAAAATGATAAAATATGAAAAGGGGGAGGCCCGGAGGCCTCCCATTCTTTCGTGTTTTACGGTTGCACGTGCCAGACACAGTCTGCGTTGACCCTCACCCAGTAGGCATTGCCTTCGGTCATGGTGACCGCGCCGGGCGTGGAATCCGATATGTACGGGAATCCAGACTGCCAGACCGAGACCGCGGTTGCCTGTACAGGCAATGTATCCGTTCCCAGCCTCGGGGTCGCGCTCGGGTATCCCACCATGTTCCATCCGGTGTACAGGTTGATGGCCACTTCGCCTGACGGGTAATATCCCGCAAGGCTCGTGGTCAGCAGTTGGTCGCCGCCGTTGGCTGTCAGATGCAGCCAAACACCCATCTGGTTGTTCAATGTGGTAAGGGTCTGTGTCCCGGTCGCCCTGTAGGACTTCCAGGTCTTTGTTTGGCCGTCGTACCATTTCGCCACGTCCCATGTGGTCTGCGCGTCGTTCAGCACGGTCTGGACATTGTCGCTGATCCCTATCGGGAACGAGACGAACACCCAGCCGGACTTGTCGACGAGAATGATGTTGTAGGGTTCTGGTGGTGAAGCCCCGGGCTCGTCGTCCGCGTTTGTGTTCATATCTATGTTGTTGCTGAAGTCTGTCGCCCTCACGACGTACCACCAGGTTATGTTGTCAGCCAGACCCTTGTTCAGGTCCACGTAGGATGTTGTTCCGGGCGGGACTGTCGCGATGAGCGTCGTCCATGGCCCGCCTGAGTTGTCAGCGCGGTATATCTTGTAGTTCATCACGTCGTCTGCTCCTGCGCCGTCGTCCGCGGACTTGGTCCACGTTATGGTGTTGTGGTTCGTAGCCGGCATGACCACGGATGTGGATATGCCGTCGATGTGGTTGTCGTAGGTGGCAGTGCCCCAGTACCAGTCGGAGCCGTTCGGGTTGCCCGCGTTTCTGGTCCAGTATTGGATAGACCAGGTTGTGGCGTCCAGTTGGTTCACGTTGAGCTGCGCGGTCGTGAACGTTGCTCTTAGAGTGGCTGTTCCTGTCAGGGGCCCGGATGTTTCACCGTATACCCTGATGACTATGGAGTCGGTGGTGGCCAATGCGGTCTGCGGGCAGCTCCAGGTTCCGGTCTGGAAACCGCTTCCGGCGCCTATCCTCGCGACCTGTGCGACCGGCGTTCCAGAGGTAATCTCGGTCTCAACGCCTGCTGCGCTGCGCTTCCAAACCCTGATTCCAAGGTATATGTTCAGGTTGTTTCCCGGTGCCCAGTTGCCGGCCGTCGCGCTGTTGGTTCCGCTTAGCGAGTAGCTTGTCAGCCCGTTCACGGTGACCTCATTGGCGACGCCCCTCAGGTATGTGGTGCCCAATGGTGTCGAGCTTCCGGTCGGCCCGTCATGGACGACGTTCAGGTTGGTGACCGCTGCGGGCGGGATATTGTCCAGGGTTGTGAATGACCAGTAGCCTGTCGCCGGTCCCCTCGTGGTTCCGGTGGCATCGGTCGCTGTTGCGTACCACTCGTAGAATGTATCGGCTGTCAGCGCGATGCTGCCCGTCGATGCGGTGGATTTGCTTGGCACGCTGTTCACGGTCGCGAACGCTGTCGGGTTGTCCTTCCAGTAGAACCTTACAGTGCCTGCATTGTTCTCGTAGTCCTCGTAGTAGACGCTGAACACACGGCTCAGTTCGACGCCGGTTGCTCCGTCGTCCGGCTTCGGTGTGGTGGGCGCGAACGGCGGCTCGGGTGCAACTATCAGCACCTGGACCGATTCTTCGGCTCCCCAGTTGCCGATTGTGTCGCGGCCTGAAACCCAAACGGTGTGCCAGCCTCCCAGCCAACCTGTCGTGGAGACTGCGGCCGATGTGGTCACTGCCTCCGCAGGCGAGTTGAAGGACCCGTCCATGCTTGCCATGTTGACATAGACCGTCGGGTTGACGTCTGTCCTGTACCTTGCCAGGTTGATGTTGTTCCCGCCGGTCTGCCAGTCATGCACGTTGGCGACCACGTGGAACGTGGTGCCGGGCGCCATTATCTGGGTGGATGTCGAGACGAACTCTGTCACCGGGCCATATGTGTCGGTGTCATTGCGCCAGTCGTAGTGCACAATCTGTCCCAGTATGTCGTGTCCCACGTCCTTCGTGAAGGAGTTCTGGGCGACGAAAACCTTGTTCGCCCCGAATATCTCGGTGGCGCGCTGCTTTCCGTGAACGAAGCTGTCCAGGGTCATGTAGTCGACTACCGGTGCGGGCGTGGAGAGAATGTCGTCGTCATGTATCATCAGCATGTTGGGCTGTCCGAAGGGATCGTACGCAACGTTCCTGTGGCCGAAGAAGTAGAGGTAGCTGTTTACATACTCCAGGTCGAATATGAACCTGGTGCCGTAGTCGTGGTCGCTGAGCACCGGCCCGTAGGGCCCGTATCCAGCTGCGCTGTTGGTGTTGAAGGTCGGCGTGGCCGCGTTCGGGTTGTCCGTGTACATCAGGTGCAGCTGCCTGTCGCCGTCGGTGTGGCCACCCTTCAGGTACGCGCCCCAGGCCCTGTTGCCGTTGGCGCCTTCATCGGTGGTGACGGTTTGCGGCATCATCAGGTTGTCAAGGGAGTCCCAGCATGTGAAGTAGGTGCCCCAGGTTCCGCTGTAGTACCTGTAAGTGCCGTCCCTGTCCTGCGCCGCGTCGGATGTGTCCCTCTCGTAGAAGAAGAGCACCATGTTGCCGAGTGTGTCGATCTCCGTGTTCGGGAAGAAGTAGTAGTCTCCCGCTGCCGCGTCTATGCGGTCGAACACGTTCAGGCCGGGCCAGGTAGCGCCCCCGTCGGTTGATTTCTTTCCGATGCAGTCGATGGATGCCTGGGATGCGGTGTTCAGGTCGTTTCCGGTGTAGCCGAAGTTCTCGACCGTCAGGTAGAACTGATTGACCGAGGGGACCCAGTTGATGTCTATCGTCCTGTAGCCGTTCCTCAGGCTGGGCTGAACCCCTTCGCCGGTGACGAACATATTGACCTCTGTCCAGCTGGTGTACGGGGCGTCCGCATAGTGTCCCTTGATGTAGGAGCACCTCGTATCTGCGGTGCTGCCGCCGTACCCATTCGGGTTCCAGGCGTTGTAGGCGATAAAGAGCCTGCCCTCGTAAGTTCCGGAGTTGGCATATGCTATGCCCACATATCCGGGCGACCATGAGCGCTGGCTTATCGGCTGGCCCTTGGACCAGGTCTTTCCGCCGTCGGACGAAAGCGTGAAGTACACCCTCTCGCCGAACTGCTCGTCCTGTCTGTAGGCGCAGGCGATGTAGTCCTTGCCGCCCGAGTACCACGATACGAAGTAAGGCGCGTCCTCATGGGCTTCCGACTTGGCCACCGGTATCACCGGGGGCGTCTTGGACGTGACCACGTCGATCTGGAACTTTATCTGCGACTGTGCCACGGGGGCGGTGCCGTCATTGTTGGATATCGCTCTCAGGGACAAGGTGTATGTTCCAGCAGCCACCGTGCCGTCTATCGCGATCCTCACGTACCCGTGCACCCTCAGTCCCGCGTTTATGCTGACCGGGGATGTCGGGGAGGTGAAGGTCACTGTGAAGCCTGTGGGCAATATGGGTGTGCTCAGCGCGTATTGGTCGTTCGTTGTCCCGCCGTTGTTTATCCAGTACGGAACGATGATGCTGCCGCTCTGGGCGCCCTTGAACACAGCTTCGCCGTAGTCGTCCCTCTCTGGGACCACTCTCGGGACGTCAAGGTTCATGGTGACCCTGTAGGCATTGTCTGCTACGTTCACATCTTTGTTGGCGTTGAACCCACCTGTAGCGGCTATGAAGAAGGGTCTTGCTGTTGACGATTTCCATATAACTTCCGCAACGTATAGTCCGAGCCTGATCTTGTTGGCCGGGATGAGCACTACCTCGACATTGTTCTCGTCGTCTCCGCCGTCATCCTCCTCGTCGAAGTCATATGCCTCGCCGCCAACCCATGACGGGAAAGCGCACTGGCCCCAGTTATTGGCTGTCGGCATCGGAACTGACTCGCTGTCCCTGAAGGCATTGCCCCAGTAGATTGTTCCGTCCGGTCCGGTGACCCTCAGGTCAAGGTCATACGTAAGCTCCCCTGAGCCGGATGCGTCATTGTGGACCAGCGTCACTTTCAATGGCACTGTCCTGTCAATTACCGTGAGGTCAATGCCTGCGGATGCCGCGCTCCATGTTCCAGACGCAATTCCGGTCGAGTGATAGTACCATTGCAGAACGTTGGGGAATGCCGGTGCGACGGAGTTCCTGACGTTGACGCGGCCCCATCCCTGGTCGTAGGACGGGAACCCGAGTCCCATGTCCTCGGCTCCGTGGATGAGAAGCCCCTTCATCATCAGTCCGTATATGCTTCCGGTGGCTATGCCTCGGATGTCCTGCAGGTAGTCCCTTATCAGGATGGCGTCACCCGCGACGGCCGGGCAGGCCATCGAGGTACCCTGGAGAGATATGTAGTCGCCCAGAGCGTCGCTCGTGTCGGAGTTGATGACGCTGATCAGGTTGTAAAGCTCATAGCCGGTGTTCTCTGCTGCGCTGTCATCGGATAATGTTGAGTACACGGCTGTGCCTATCTCGCAGACATCGGGCTTTATCCTTCCGTCCGCGACCGGACCCCTGCTGCTGAACCCTATCTGCTGCTCATAGTCGTCGGATGAGTCGAAGTCGACCGGGCGCATGTTCTCGACAGCGCCCACTCCGATGCCGAGCTTTCCGTTGCCGCCGCCGCTGGCAGTGTTGTTCCTCGGGCCGTCGTTTCCGATGGCGAAGACAACCAGTGCGGTCGGGTTCGTGGTCATGAAGCTGTCTGCTGTGGAATCGTATGAATTGCTCATCAATGCAGGTCCCCAGCTGTTGGAGAATACCCTGGCGCCGTAGGTGAATCCCGCGTTCCAGTCGGCATCTGTCAGGCCCGCCCTGCTGTAGAGGGTCGCCTCGGGCGCCCTGCCGGCGAAGCCCATCCTGTCGGGTCTGCCTGCCGGGTTGGTCGCTGCAAGTTCGTTGTAGATGCGGTTCGTTGTGCTCAGGCCCAGGTAGGCTTCCATGTCATATCCGTTGCCGCAGGCGATTCCGCAGCAGTGCGTGCCGTGGTATTGAGCGTCAGTGGTTGCCTCTGCATAGCCTATCCTGTTGCCCAGGGGGCCGCTCGTGAAGTCGCGGTGCGTTGCGTCAAGGCCCGTGTCCTGCACATGGACTATCTGACCCTGGCCCATAATGTTGGACGGGAAATTGGAGACTGTGTTGACCCACAGGTCGTGGGCCTGCACAATTCTTCCGCCCACGTTTGTGAGTGTCTTCATCTCGCCCAGGAACCAGACAAGCTTCACCGTGTCAAGCCTAGCCAGGTTGGGGATTGCGGATGCATCGAGGTAACAGTTGATGCGGCCATATTCGGTGTCCTCTATCCCGGCTGCTCCCAGCTCGGTAAGTTGGCCGATGACCGCCTGTGTGTCGGCGATCTCGTAGGCTTCCGCGGTAATCTTGACAATGCCGGATTCGGGTATGTTCTTGTCCACCTTGAAACCGGGCTCGTAGACGCCGACCCATTGGACATAGTCGAGTTTCTCGATCTTTGCCTTCTGGTTCTCGGTCATCTTGACAACGAGCAGGTTGTCGCCTATCTCGCGAAGTATCTTTCCGGAGGCTGCCACAACGCCGTCGTTCCATGCCGTTTCGGTTGGAGCGACGAACTGAACCAGGTATTCGTTCGAGTTGGGGTTGCGCCATTCGTCGGCAAGCTCGTAGCCGACCTGGCTGTCGAACTTTATGCCCTGTTCTGCCAGGTTGACCGTGGTCCTCCAAGGCATGTCGCTGACGTCGAAGCGCTCAGAGAGGTAATTCCTCTGGCCTTCTGTCACTCTGACATATGCTCCGGTTTCTCTCAAGCTCACAATATTGGCTCCTATGTCCCTGACTGCGTTCACATGTTCGGGTGAGTTGAAATTCACCCATGCGAAGGTAGTCGGTCCAGACTGCGCCCCGGCCTCTATGCCGGCGGCGTCTGCCTTTAACTGCTGCGTCAAGACAACGCCGGGCACAATCATCGCCAATGCGACGATTATGGATGCCATTCTTAAAATATGTGTTTTATTTGGTTTGCCCATAAGATTCTATCCTCCTTGTTCCATTCCTGACCAGCGAAACACCGAACAGTTATCCGATTTAAATAACACTCGAGCCCGCCCGTCAGTATAGTATATGTTGCGATTGGTATAAAATAATTTCGACAGGCCTCAGAATGTTGAAAAATCGTAAACTACCAGCCCTTCCGAGGGCTGGCGTTTGGAGCAACGATATTCGTTGCGAACCGGTCGAGGCATAGCCTCGGCCTAACGCAAACCAAGTATGGTTTGCGACTAAGCCGAATT
>DAJR01000035.1 GCA_002496385.1 Methanomassiliicoccales archaeon UBA147
GCTGGCTGTCGTGAACAGCCAGCACAAAACATATGTTAGCAACCCTAGACCCCAGCCCCTAGCCCCTAGACCCCAGGTTCACAAATATAAACAAACCCTTTCAAATGCCGGCAGTACACTGAAAACTTAATCAACGGCTAATGATTGACAGGCCCGATGAAGACCACCATCATGTGCCTGCTCAACTCCGAGGCGCTGGCCTCCGACCTGGGCAAGAAAGGCACCGAGAGCGACATCACGATGTACAACCACAAGTCCGCGGAAAAGGCGCTCTCTGTTGTCTGCCCCTCCAGGTACCCGGAGAAGCTTGCCCCGCTGCTGTATTCGCTGTACCTCGGGTCCGAGGTGTTCATGGTGGTCGACAGGCTTGACAGGACCATCGGGGAGGAGATGGTGGCGTGCGACGTGATGGGTAAATCCAAAGGCACGATATTTCTTGAGAATTACATCACACAGGACCAGGTGAGGCCGCTTCTGAAAGGCACCGCACTGGAGGGCTGGAGCCTCGCCGAAGGGCTCGGGAACCCGAACCAGATGCGCGAGAAGCTCATGGCCAGGGAGCCCGAGGTTCGCACCGGGCCGACCCGGGTCAGCATCGACCACTCCTTCCCCGTGAAGGGCCTCGGGACTGTGTGCCTGGGAATAGTGGATCAGGGCGTGGTGAAGAAGCACCAGGAGCTCAGGATCTTCCCGACAGACAAGAAGACCCAGATTCGCTCAATCCAGGTCCATGACAACGATGTTGACGAGGCAAGCTCGGGCAGCCGCGTGGGCCTGGCAGTGAAGGGCGCGGAGCCGGAGGACATAGGCAGGGGGACCATCCTTGCCGAGGAAGGGATATTGTCAGTGAAAAAAACGCTCGACCTCACACTCACAGTGAACAAGTTCTGGAAAGGTACGCTGAAGGGCGGCATGGCAGTCCACTGCGCCTCGGGGATGCAGTTCATACCCGGTGTTTTCTCAACGGAAGGGGAAATGAAGGCAGGGCAGTCAGGCAAGGTACATGTCGAATTGGAGACGCCGATGGCGCTTTCACCCACAGACCCAGTCACTCTTTGCTGGCTTGAATCCACCGGCTCGAGGGTGGTCGGGAAGGGCGTGCAGCAATAGCAAGTTAAAAATAAAAATGAAAAGTGAAAAGGAGAACGCCCGTTTCCGGGCGTTCCATTCTTATTCGCGCTTATTGCTGTGGCGGTGGCGGGGGCTGTTCCTGCGGTGGCTGGTACTCTTGGACCGGCGCCGCCTTCGGCTTCCGGTTCTTCTTCACGTGGAACACTGCCACTATGATGAGGAATACCATTATCACGATCGCCAGGACGATCAGCGTCCAGTAGAATGTCCCGATGACCGAGCCGCCGCCGCCTGTCGATTTTATCGATACGGCGAGTGATGTGGAGTCTGGGCTAATTGAGTCGACATATGTGAGCCCGAAATACATGGTGTACACATGTCCGTCAGACATGTCGGAGTTCGACTTCATCGGTATCTCGACTGTAATGCTGGCACCGGGCGCGATGTCATCAAGGTAGATTGGCAGTGCACCGGCCTGCGGCTCGGCGTAGTTACCGTCAACGGTGGTTTCTTCGGTCCCATCCTCATCGTCAAACCACGAGTGCAAGACAACATTTCTCGCTGTGTCGTCGCCCACGTTGGTCAGGACCAGTGTCAGGGTGAAGGCTGCACCGGGCTTTATTGTCTCTGGGGTGACAGTAGTGACTTCGATGCGTGGGCCTATGCCATTCACAGTTATCCTGGCAGTGACAACCGATGTCACGGTTTCCTTCAGGTCGTCGTTGAGCGCTTTTATGGTAACTGGCACCATGTACACGCCCGGTGTTGTGTCTGGTTTCACGTTCACCGAGACAATCACATCAGCCCAATCTAGATGGTCATCCAGATCAATCGGGGCGGATTCTTCGGACAGCGTGGCTGCCGGGGTGACGACGTTCATGAACGGTGAGTTGGCGGTGTTCGTCTCTATCTGCAGAACGAGGTTCGTGTAGCTAATGTAGCCGGTGTTGGTTACAGTCAGCTTCAGGGGGAAATCGAATATCTGGCCGGATATCGCGGGCGTTGTGTAAGGCCAATTTACACTGCTCTTTATAGAGATGTCCATCGTGGTGTCGGTGACGGTCACGTCGATGTATGGTCCCTTCACCTGACTGGTATCGGGGTTCAACATCACGCCGTCGATACGGGGATAGGCAGGTATTCCAAACCAGTCCACGACCACGTGTTCATAGTTCGTTGTATCTGGGTCATAGAACCATCCTCTGAAGGTGAACATTATCTTGTGGGTCCCGACAGGTATGTACTGTTTGACTCCCAGCTCCATTGTCTGGGTGGCTATTCCATCGACCGCGACGTCTCCGAGCTGCAGCCATGAATCAGATACCATCACGCCGTCTTCCCAGTGGTCGGCGGGCGTGAGCGTGAAGTAGTCGCTGTTGTCGTCAAGCTGGAACTCGATGTCCACAAGGTCGACGGTTCCGACATTCGTGAATGTCAGCGCCCATGTGACCTTGTCTGTGCCCTGGGCGATGGTGGTTGTGGCCACCGATACATCAAGCATAGGCAGGTTGAGCACCTGGTATTCCATTGTTCCGGTCTCGGTGCACACCAAGTTGCCGTTGGATGTCCTGTATGTCAGGGTGTATGTGCCGGTGTACACTCCCCTGTCCTTTGTCGGGGACACAGACAGTCTGAGGGGGATGGTCCACCAGTCATTCCAGTCGTAGCTGTCCGAACTGGTCCTTGTGACGGTGGCACCCGATTCCCCGAACCACCAGAATCCCGAATCGGGAAGTGTGATGGAAATCGAAAGGTCCCTTACCTCGTCATCCTGGTCCGGCCAGTCTCCCATGTAGTTGTCGAAGTTAACCTGGAGGTTGACAAGTACGTTAAGGTCGCCGGGCTTGAAGTTGCCCATGTCGGGAACTTCGGCTCTCTGCCTTATCTCGAAGCGGATGAAACCGATGTAGCTGTCCGCGACGCCGGCATCGTTCTTGTAGTCAAGCGTCAGGGTCATGTTGTAGACGCCGGGGACCGCATTGGTCTTCACGTCGAACTGGAATCCGTTGAATGTGTGATCATCCCAGTCCCATATGCTTTCCTCGTCGTCCACCCTCGTCTGGTCCCACGTGATCGGGTTGGTGGTTGTGGTCAATTGGGTCCCGGCAGCATTCCGCAGGAGTGTGGTGGCAGACAGGTTCGCATACAATATGGGTTGATCGTCGGTTGCGTCTCCTGCCCCGCCGTCATTATCAATCCTCACAGAGAAGGCAACATTCTGGCTACCCGGGTATATCGGATAGGTCGCGAAAAGGCCGGGATTGCCGACCTGGTAGTTGTTCAGTGTTGAGCTCTCTATCATGATGTGACGGTCGTTGTTCAAGTTCACAATCGTTGCATCAGCCGTCGGTATTATCATCCCGAAGGCGCTCACTATCATCGCCAGCACCATTGCCAGCGATATTATTTTTGTTGTATTCATTTCATTCATCTCCTATGTTCATATTTCAGGTTTTGTCCTCAATCATCAAGATCCTGACATTCCCACATTGTTGGTCTCGCACTACATTGGAGGGTATATAACTCTTTCGATATTATACAACAATCACAATATAATTCGAATGCCATCACCTCATCCGATTAAGGAAAAGTAATTTTATTATTTTCCATTTCAACATTATCGGAATTGTATCTACTTGAGCTACATAAGGCTTAAATAATTGACGAATGTGCGCCGCTTTGCAGAACCTAGGATTCTGACAGAGAGAATAATAAAGGAGTGTGAAACAGATGAAAATAGCAACAATCATTGCAATGCTGACGGCATTCGCCCTCGTGGCGACGCCGTTATGGACGACCGGCGCACGCGCCGAAGATGTCGCATACACCCTCGGCGAGGACTGGACCGTCACAGACGGCACAGCCTGGTCCGGGAGCGTAATATTCACGGACGAGAGCGGCATTGAAGTGGCCAGTTTCTGGATAGAGATAGGGCTTTACGCGGCTCCCACCAGTGAGGAGATTCACGATGAGGGCGGCGAACCATCACTTGCAGCCCCATCGAACAATGAGATACACGGACTCAAAGGCTTCACCTACAAGGTCTACAAGGACCGCCAGGACGTTGGCATTCCCATCATTGATTGGATAATACTTTGCGAAGATGGCACCGAGGTGCTGGATGCAGATAGAAGCACTGAGATACACGGCGCCGAAGGCGTACAGTACATACAGAAGAAGAAGGCCGGCCAAGACGCGGCATCGGCGGAAGAGGGTGACACAGTCATGAAACTGCCAGGGCCGCCCCGGTTCAGCAACTTCAGGTTCTTCGATGAGAACGGAGCCCCGGTATTCAAGATATTGGTTCACAGCAACAGCGAGTTGCTGAACAAGCACATGGACAACAACACGAGTTTCCAGATTATCGTGTCCATCATGCAGGACTCGTACCCCGAGGGCCTTGGAATCAAGCAATTCACCTTTGATGACTTCCACGTTGACGACCGCGAGTTCCAGCTTGACGGCCAAAGCTACTTCATGCACACATACCGCGCCCTGCCGTTCTACACGGTCATTGTCGAGTTCTGGCCCATCCAGGATGTCTACACGATAACAGGCGAAGAGGACGGATACGACCTTCTCGCATCCATACAGAACGATGAGATACACGGCGTCGAGACCTGGTGGGGCCTTTGCTGCGCAGGCTTGGACGCGTCCACCCTGGAATTCTCAGTTGATGATGGCAATGGGATATGCCTCGGTGTAGTCTATGGCAGGCTCGGAGCCCCAACGAGCAATGAGATACACCAGATGAATGGTTTCATGTACATGGTATTTGCATCCCCGCAGAATGAAGAGATACACGGCGAGGACGGCGGCATTATAATTTTCTCCAAGGGATTCAACAGCATAATCAGGGCAGGCAATGACACCGAACCCCAGCTTAACAGCGATGCGGGGGATTACAGCCCCTCAACCGATGCGGAGTGGAACTACTGTGTTTACATCGGCGGCGAGATTGTTTCGTTCGTTGGAGGAGACGACCAACAGCCCATAGTTGTCGGCGCAGACAATGGCATGGCATGCTATAATATGGGCTGGTGGGGGAAATGCCACAGCCTTTATATCGATGCCAACGGCTACATAATAATGATGGACAAGAACAACGAGATACACGACGAAAATGGCAACATTGTGGGCTATGACATGGGCTGGTGGGGAAAATGCCACAGCTTCGATGGCGAAGCCCCGTTTATGTGGATATATGACGAATCCAAGGGATTCAGCAGTCTAATCAGGGGAGTCGATAACGGCACAGAGCCTGCCCGTATGGGCGGGAAGATAGCGCTCTGCAACTTCAATGGCGAGCCGTATATGGTCAACTGGTATACCCGCGACGGGGAATTTCACATAGACTGTTACGGCAACGGTGAAATGGAGTTCAACCAATCCATCATCCAGAACATCCGGGGAATTTTCACTCCGGATGAGGAAGCCAAACTCGTTGCGCTCGGCATACTTGAGTAATCTTTCCACTAAAAAATAGAATGGGCCTCCTCCCATTCTATTTTTTCTAATTTTATTAAGAATCCATAAACAGAGACAATACTTTTATCCCCCTCCTACATCCCATTCTCAATGAGAATAGCCGTTCTGAACAGGGACAAATGCCAGCCCAAGAGATGCAACCGGGAATGCATCAGCTACTGCCCCAGGGTCAGGAGCGGCGACGAGACTGTCATAATGGGGGATTCGGGCAAGCCAGTGATAAACGAGTTTCTGTGCGTGGGCTGCGGCATCTGCGTCCACAAGTGCCCTTTCGGGGCGATACAGATAATCAACCTGGCGGAGGAGCTGGAGGGCGAATTGGTCCAACAGTACGGGGTGAACGGCTTCAGGCTGTACAGGCTGCCCGTGCCCAGGCCGGGCGAGGTCGTGGGTATGCTGGGGCCGAACGCGATAGGCAAGACCACCGCCTTCAAGATCCTCAGCGGCCAGGAGATTCCCAACCTCGGGAACCTAGATACGCCGCCGGAGTGGGAGCCGGTTCTCGAGAAGTACGCCGGCACAGAGCTCCATAACCATCTGGAGAAGGTTGCGGCGGGCAAGCTCACATTCTCGTTCAAGCCGCAGTACGTGGACATGCTGCCCAGGGTGCATACCGGCAAGGTCGGGAAGCTGCTCAGGGGCGTCGAGACAGACAAGGACATCGACGCGGTCATCTCCGAGCTTGACCTGCAGTCCTGCATCGACCGGGACATCGGCCAGCTCTCAGGGGGGGAGCTGCAGCGCGTTGCCATTGCCGCCACCATCCTCAAGGAGGCGGACATGTACTTCTTTGACGAACCTTCATCCTACCTGGACATCTACCAGCGCCTGAAGATCGCGCGCGTCATCCAGGGCATGGCGCGGACCAAGAGCGTCATGGTGATAGAGCATGACCTGGCGGTGCTCGATTTCCTGGCCGATACCGTTCATCTCATGTACGGCTCCGAAGGCGCGTTCGGGGTGCTGGCGCAGCCCAGGACGGTGCGCAATGCCATCAACTCCTACCTGGACGGGTTCCTGAAGGAGGAGAACGTCAGGATACGCGACCGCAACATCAAGTTCGAGACCCGCGCCCCAAAGAAGGACTGGACCGCCGTTTCACTAGTGAGCTTCGGAAAGCTGGTGAAGAAATTCAAAAAATTCAAGCTGGCCACCGAACCGGGCTCCATAAAGGCCGGCGAGGTCGTCGGCGTTGTCGGCCCCAACGCGACAGGGAAGACCACATTCGTCAAGATGCTGGCCAACGAGATATCCCCCGATTCCGGGGAAATCGATGCCAATGTCAAGGTCTCCTACAAGCCGCAGTACATCGAGCCGAGCTACGATGGAACGGTTTCCGAGCTTTTCATGACCGAGCTGGGCGGGCGCTCCGCAACCGGTTTCTTCAAAGCCGAAGTTCACGAGCCGCTCAACCTGGAGCCGCTGATGAACAGGGACCTGAAGTCCCTCTCGGGCGGAGAGTTGCAGAGGGTGGCAATCGCCCTCGCGCTGGCCAGGGAGGCAGATATCTACCTAATCGACGAGCCCTCAGCCTATCTGGATTCCAACCAGAGGATGGAGGCGGCCCGCACGATTCGCAGGGTGATCGAGAAATCCGGGCGCTCCGGCATGATTGTGGATCATGATGTTTACTTCATCGATATGGTATCCGATTCCATAATGGTGTTCAGCGGGGAGCCGTCGGTCTCGGGAACCGGGGAGGGGCCTCTGGGAATGCGGGACGGCATGAACATGTTCCTGAAGAACGTGGACATAACGTTCCGCCGGGACAACGACACCAACCGCCCCAGGATAAATAAAAAGGACTCAAGATTGGACAGGGAGCAGAAGTCGTCCGGGGAATTTTATTATACTGGCTGATATATATCCGATTGATGAGCGGAAAAACGCTGGTAGCATATTATACGAAGGGCGGGGCATCCGGGACCTATGCCCAGGCCATTGTAGAGGGGCTTTCGGAGAAGGGCATCCGTGCTGAGATTGTCGACCTTCGGGAGAGGGTGCCGGATGTCTCCGGATATGATGCTGTCATCGCCGGGACCGGCGTCAGGATGTTCATGGTATATGGCCGATGGAAGAAGGTGCTCAAACAGAAGGACCTGAAATCCAGGAAGCTGTTCATGTTCCTGTCCAGCGGAATGGCGATTGACAAGCCCGACGAGGCAGTTGAAAAGTTTTTGCGACCGATAACCGCCAAGTACAAACTGAGTCCGATCCTGATGGTGTCCTTCCCCGGCATGATACCGGACAAGTGGAAGGAGCCCGGCAAGGAAAATGACACGGTCAAGCCCGAGCTCGCCAGGAAATGGGCCGGCGAAATAGCTGAGAGATTGAAGGAGGCAGGACAA
Organism: Methanomassiliicoccales archaeon UBA147; assembly: GCA_002496385.1. Lineage (GTDB taxonomy): Archaea > Thermoplasmatota > Thermoplasmata > SG8-5 > SG8-5 > UBA147. The sequence continues at coordinate 7,908 of DAJR01000035.1, forward strand.
TGAAGCACATGCATTACACGGAAGTCGAGGAGCAGATACCGGCCGAGGAAGGCGTGAAGGACGTGACAGTGAGGTGGGTAATCTCGGACAAGGACGGGGCAGAGAACTTCGCCATGCGCGTTTTCACCTTCCAGCCGGGCGGGCACACCCCGCACCATACCCACGATTGGGAGCATGAACTCTTCATGCTGGAGGGCCTGGCAGTGCTCCGTTCGGGCGAGGAGAAAATCCCCTTCAGGCCGGGCGAGTTTGCCTTCATACGGGAAAACGAGCTCCACCAGATAAGGAACGAGGGCAAGGTGCCTGCGGTCGTGATCTGTCTGATACCGTACAAGCACAAAAACTGAAATTCACGAGCCATTTACAGATGCCAGGATAGTGTCGAATCAAGATTCGGCTAAGTCGCAACCAAGTATGGTTGCTCCACGCTCCGTCTTTCAGGGCAGAGATGAATCGGCATGAATACTAATGTGATATGCCGTAGTAGCCACCCTAATATGATAAATGATAATCGAAGCCTTAAAGCTTCGATGAATCCGGCAAGCAACTGCTCTATGGTAAACATACCGCCTAGAAACCACTGGCATTGATGCAAACCAGAAACGCCAGCCACTTTCGCTAACCACACTTGGTTAGCGTTAAGACGAGGCTATGCCTCGCCTGTTTAGGAGCTGGTTTACGAAATAACGGGCGTACCTTGGGAATACCCACATAACCCTTATATCCCCCGGGATTGATTACCACTTAGAATCTAGGTTCAGGGAGAGGAAAATGAAGGACTCCGCAAAACTGCTCAATTTCAACGTCAACCGGGAGCTCAAATTCTCGGTATTCAGGCCAATTGATTTTGACCCCAGGAGGGCACTTTCTTTCAATGTCAATCGGAACCTGAGCTTTAGCAGCAGACGGGACCTTGGTTTCGGCAAGCACGGCGTAGTGTTCAGGGGATATGTATGTTCCGTCTGTGGATCACCGGTCGCAAAGGATGCACCGCAATGCGACGCATGCGGCGTAAAGTTCGAACAGTCCGTGAAGCAGCAAGCTCAGAAACAGCGGGAGGATTACTGGGGCCGGAACCAGTCAATTCAGGAGGCTGACAAACCACCGACGGAAACAACACAACAGCCCCATCAGAACCCCCCTATTAGAAAGGCACCCGCGAAGGCTTCTCCCCCACAGGTTCGCACAAGTCCACCCCAGGCACAGACACCCCAGAGGAGAAATTCCTTCGAGTGCCCGGTATGCAGCCGCATCCTGTTTGTCGGTGTCACCCAATGCCCAAGTTGTTCAACTCAATTCGGAACACCTTCAGCAGTCCCGTCGCCCCAGCCCAACCCGACCGTTCAAACAGTGGTTTTCTGCGCGAGTTGCAATTACAATATTTCGCCGAACGACAGGTTCTGCCGCCGATGCGGTTCGCCACGGCCAAAAGGCAATACATTAGTAACCTGGGACGATTCCCGCATATCTGATGGCGGCATAATTTCATGGGATGAATCTTCAACGAGAGGAGGCTAGAGAATGATATCGATATTAACGATATATCTGTTAATAGCAATTGTGTGCGCAGTGCTGCTTGTTGTGATGGCAGCCCTCGGGGGCTTCGGAGCAAGTTATGATGTGGACATGGGTCCTGACGCAGATATAGGGCATTATGACGCAGGTCATGGTGACTACTCTGGCTCGCATCTGAGTCCACTCTCCATACCTATATTGCTTGCATTCGGCGCAACATTCGGCGCCATGGGCGCAATACTCGAAGGCCTGGTGAGTAATGAATACATGGTCTTCGGAGTGGCAATATTGGTCGGCGTCCTGGTTGCGGGTGGCATGTACTGGCTGGTGTACGCCCTGATACTGAAGAGCCAGGCCAGCACCCACACATCGATGAAGGACTTTGTAGGACTTGAAGGCCTGCTGACGATTGCAATCAAGAGTAAGGAACCGGGCCAGGTTGTGATAAACACAGAGAACCGCGGGCGCGTCCCGGTCGCAGCAACTTCGAACCAGGACATCGAGGCGAACACCCAGGTCAAGGTAATTGGCATCACAGGCGATGCCGTAATGGTTGAGAAGAAGGAGGGATAGAAATGGACATAGTGATAGTGTTAATGGGACTGATAATCGCGGCGACCATAATGTCGATATTCATCATATACGCCAGCCGCTTGAAGAAGGTCCCACCAGATAAGGCAATGGTAGTATACGGAAGAGGTGGGTTCCAGCTGGTAACAGGCGGTGCAAGGTTCATCTGGCCCGTCGTTCAATCATACGAGTTCCTGCCCCTTGACGTCAGGACCTTGGAAGTGCATGTGCAGGAGATAGTCACCGATGTAAAGAGGAGCGGCGCCAGGCTCAACATAAAAGCAGTGGCACAGGTCAAGATTGCCAGCAGCGAGGCGATACTCAGGACAGCAGCTGAGAACCTGCTCCACAAGACTGACGCAGCAATAAATGAAATTGCCCTCAAGACCCTTGAAGGCCATGCCCGTGGCGTATGTGCAGTGCTGACAATCGAGGAAATCAACTCTGACCGTGACAGCATCGCCTCCAAAATCCAGAACATGGCCGGTAACGACCTCAAGAATATGGGAATTGAAATTCGTTCTTTCGTCATCAAAGAGATCGAGGATGCCTATGGCTACCTGGACGCACTTGGTATCAAGAGGACCGAGGAAGTCAAAAGGGACGCCAGGATCGGAAAGGCCAATGCCAACAGGGAGGCCACTATACAGGAGGCTAAAGCCGCCCAGGAAGGGGAGCAAGCTAACGCCGAGGCCGAGGCCCAAGTAGCAGTTTACCACAGGGACAGGGACATCACCCGCCAGAAGGCCGAAGGCGAGGTCGAGAAGGAGCGGGCGAATAGGGAGATATCCTTCGCCATCCAGGACGCCCGCAGGAAGCAGGAGCTGGTCGTCGAGGAAAGGACCATCGATATCAGGGACAAGGAGAAGAGTGTTGAGGTACAACGCCAAGAGGTGCTAAGGCGCGAGCAGGAGCAAGAAGCCGTTCAGGTGGTCCCGGCGAAGGCCAAGGCAGATTCTGTGGTCGCCGAAGCCGAAGGTGAGAAGCAGAGGATAATGCTCATCGCCGAGGCGGAGAGGCAAAAGTTGACTCTCGTAGCTGAAGGCCAGGCGCAGAAGATCCGCCAGGAAGGGACTGCCGAGGCCGACATAATCAAGCTGAAGGGGCTTGCCGAAGCCGAAGCCATCCGCGCGAAAGGACTTGCCGAGGCTCAAGCGATGGAGAAGAAAGCACAGGCCTGGGAAATGTACGGAAAGGCAGCGTTAACCCAACTCATCGTGGAACAACTGCCCGCGATAGTCGGGGAGGCCTCGAAATCGCTCCAGAACACAGAGAAGATAATAGTGATGGGCGAAGGCGGACCTTCGAAGCTTGTCGGAAGCGTCGTGGACATAGCCGCGCAGGCACCGGCGCTTGTGAAATCCCTCACTGGCATGGACATCGGTGAGCTCATCCAGAAGACCAAGGAACTGATAAAATAATTGAACCCAGAGGTTCGATGTAGGGAATGCCCACCTCGTGAGTGGTGGGCAAATCTTCCATTTTTATTGTATAAATGTCGAGAAAACTCTAGCTTTCAAACCTTCCTTCAACATCCATCGGACAGATACTAATTTATAAATAGACCAACGTTTTCCGGCAGGATACGTGAGACGACATGGGCAACATAAGACCGACGTACATCAAAAGAGTCGCAATCGACCTGGTCAAGAAATTTCCTGACAAGTTCACCGATGACTTTCAGCACAACAAGGCCATGGTCACCCAATACACGGATATTATAAACATAAAATTCCGGAACAGGGTGGCCGGCTACGTGACCCGCTTCAGGAAGCACTACGAAGCGTGAATCGACCATTCCGGCGCACTTTTCTGCTTGGCATGGGTTTTTTGCATCCTATTTGATGCGCGCAGACCTTTGGAGATGATCGCACGACCAACTATGCTGTCGAAGTGAAGGACCTCAACAGGACGTTCACGACCAAGGCGGTCAGGGGCAAGAGCAAGAAGGAGATAGTGAAAGCCCTGAACGACGTCAATCTCACCATCAACGAGGGCGAGCTGTTCGGTTTGCTGGGTCCCAACGGCGCAGGCAAGACCACGCTCATCAAGATACTGTGCACCCTGCTCCTCCCCACCTCGGGCGAGGCCAAGGTGCTGGGCCATGACGTCCAGAAGGAGACCAACGCCATACGCCAGAAGATCAACATGGTCTCGGGCGGCGAGACGTCCGGGTACGGCCTGCTCACTGTCAGAGAGAATATCTGGCTCTTCTCCCAGCTCTACGGCATCCCCAGCAAGGAAGCGAACCGCAGAATCGACATGCTCATGAAAGAGTTGAAACTGGAGCACAAGAAGAATTCAAAGGTCCGAACCCTGTCCACCGGGCTTCGCCAGAAGGCCAACATGGTCAGGGGCTTCATGACGGACCCGGCCCTGATATTCCTTGACGAGCCGACGCTCGGCCTGGATGTCAACGCCTCAAGGCTCATCAGGGATTTCATAAAGAAATGGATGAGGGAGAAACCGGGGCGGACCGTCCTGCTCACAACGCACTACATGGTCGAGGCCGATGAGCTGTGCGACCGCGTCGCCATCATAAACGACGGAAAAGTACTTGCATGCGACACGCCGGCGAACCTGAAGCGCCTTATCCACCAGGACGCGGTACTGAAGCTGGAGATAAAGCAGGTCCAGGATTTCAGCGCGTTCGAGAACATTCCGGGTGTGAGGAATTGCACGCACGAGCAGTGCATCGCCACCGGCACGACCCGGCTGAAATTCATACTGGACGACGAGTCGGCCGTGGCAGACATAGTTGCGGCGGTGCCGAAATCCGGCTCCAGGATACTCAGCGTCCAGAAGACAGAGCCGACGCTTGAAGATGTGTTCGTCACCCTTGTCGGGAGGGGGCTGACCAACCATGAGGTTTGAGGAGTTCAGGAAACCCTCCTGGGCGGTAATGAACATGAGGGCGGTATTCGGCCGCGCCTACCCCCGCATAATCGGAGTGAACAGAGAGTTATCGTGGGTGTTCTTCGAGACTGTGCTGCCCCTCCTGGGCGTTGCCGGCTACGTGTTCATCTACAAGGCGCTGGAAGCGCCCCCGCAGTACATCGGGTATGTGATAATCGGCGGGGCCATGACCGCATACTGGATGAACGTCCTGTGGAGCATGGCCGCACAGATGTACTGGGAGAAGGAGATGGGCAATCTCGAATTGTACCTCATCGCCCCGATTTCCAGGATGTCCGTGCTCGGCGGGATGGCGCTCGGAGGCATGTTCTCGTCCTCGGTCAGGGCCGTGTCCACGATAGTCGTCGGCATGGTGGTATTCGGGATCTCCCTGTCTCTTCCAGACCCGCTCATGTTCTCTGGGATATTCATATTCACGATGATCGCCCTCTACGGCATGGGCATGATGTTCGCATCGCTCTACATGCTGTGGGGCAGGGAGGCCTGGCACATGTCCTCGCTGTTCACGGAGCCGATATACCTTGTGTCGGGATTCTATTTTCCCGTCAAGGGATTCGCCTCGATGCTCGGCAACCCCGGCACCTGGATTGCCGCCGGCGCGTCCATAATTCCCATCACCCTGGGCCTTGACGGCATGCGCCAGTGCCTCTACCCCGGCACGATGGACGGCTTCCTCCCGCTGTGGGTCGAACTGGTCATACTGGTGTTCCTGTCATTCCTGTTTATGGCACTGGCCAAGTACAGCCTGGCATACATGGAGAACCTCGGAAAACGCGAGGGGAGGCTGACGATGAGATGGCAGTGAACACCCAATCGGCCCGGAAGAGGAACCTGCTCACATTCAAATGGTCAGCCTGGCTCGGTTGGCAGATGGAGAGCAACTGGGCGGACCCGTTCCTGTTCATGACCTACAGCATAGCCAAACCCATCGCCGGTTCGCTGATACTCGTGGTCATGTATTCGATAATCGCCGCCCTGGGCGGAGGCACACAGGTGGGCATGTTCCATTACATGTACGTGAGCAATGCCTTCTTCATGTATGTCGGCCAAGTGCTTTTTGGCGTGGCCCAGATAGTCCACGACGACAGGGAGCATTTCCAGACCATGAGGTACATCTACATATCGCCCTCGAGCTATTTCTCCTACATGATAGGGAGGAGCGTCAGCAAACTCGTCATCACCACATTCGCAGTCGTGATAACCCTGGCGTTCGGAGTGTTCATGCTGAACATTCCCCTGGAGATATTCGCTGTCAACTGGCTCCTGTTCCTTGTGATAATGCTCATCGGCATCCTCTGCATCATGGCCTTCGGACTTGCACTCGCCGGGGTTTCGTTCCTCACCGCCAAGCACCAGGGCGGGATGAACGAAGGCATCGCTGGCCTGTTCTACCTGTTCTGCGGTGTCGTGTTCCCCGTGAGCATCCTGCCGGCATGGGGCATGGCGTTCGCGAAGATACTTCCGATAACATACTGGCTGGAATTGGTGAGGCGCACTCTCGACCTCGGCGTCGGCATGGACAGCACCCTTGCAGCAGCATCGACGCCCTATTGCCTGGCAATACTGTGCCTGAGCACGCTGGTATTCTCGGTGCTGGCAGTGGCCATATTCAAGGTAGGGGACACGGTTGCCAGGAAGAAAGGGCTCATCGATATGACGACGGCCTATTAGTTTCGAGATTGTTTGGGGCTAGGGTCTGGGGTTGGTAACATTAGTTATGTGCTGGCTGTTAAGGACAGCCAGCAATCCCTAGACCCTTAATCCCATTTTCCATGCAAAGCCCCTAGCCCCTTTGTACCAATATGCAAACAAAGCCCCTAGCCCCTCGCTACCAGCCTCAATATCACTAAATTCTTGACAAGCTCTAAAAATCTCGAAGACGGCTTATTCTGCGTCGTCGGATTGCGCGAACTCACCGAGCCTCTCCATCAGGTCCTTCCTGGTCTCCCTGATTGTCGGCCTGAACTGCCTTGCCACTTCCAGCTCGTTCAAATCGACATCGGCCTTGACCAGTCCCTCGACGAAGGGCTTTCCCCCCGCCTTGAGGTTGCCCCGCGGCCCGATGAGCTGGTTGCCGCCCCAGAACGTCATGTTCTGCTCCGTGCCCACGAGATTCGCATACGCTATAAAAACCGTGTTCTCTATGGCCCTGGCCGGAAGCAGCTTCTCGAAATATTCCCTTGTGACAGAGGGGGATGCCGAGATGCACAGGATCATGTCCGCCCCCTCGAGAGCATAGAGCTTCGATATCTCCGGGAAGAATATGTCAAAGCAGATTTCCACGCCGATTCTGCCGACCGGCGTTTCGAATATGGGCATCCTGTCCCCCCTTGCGAAGTACAGATCCTCCTCGAAAGGCCCGAAATTGGCCAGCACCATCTTCCTGTACGTTTCAGGCTCGGAATCCGGGCTCACCACCAGCGCGCTGTTGTAAAGCACGCCCTTCCTGTCCCCGTCACGCTCGGGCATGCCCGCGATCAGCCATCTCCCGTGCTCCTTGGCAAGGGCGTCGAGCTTCCTCACCGAGGGACCGTCCAGGTCCTCGGCCATCTCGTGGTATCTGTCTCTGAGGGTATAGCCGGTGAGGAACATCTCGGAGAATGCCAGCACATCGGCGTCCGTGCTCCTGATGGCGCGCTCAATCAGTTCTATGTTGTGGGTCTTGTCCCCGAGCCTCGGCTGGACCTGAACGAGCGCTATCTTGGCCATGAACCTTGATAATGGTTCGGCCTAATATTGATTATGGAAAACATACCTCAGAATTCAAATAGGTTGATGTGAATTATTTTGTAGAGGGGCTAGGGGCTCTGCATACAAAATGGAATAAGGGGTCTAGGGTCTTTGCTTACAAAATGGAATAAAGGGTCTTTGTTCACCTAATGTGATAAAGGGTCTAGGGTGTGCTGGCTGTCCTTAACAGCCAGCACAAAACAAATGATACCAACCCTAGCCCCTAGCCCCTAGACCCCAGATTTACAATGATACACAGACAGGCTTCGATAAATCACGTAACGCAAATATTAAATATTGGTAATCGTATTACGTGTAATTATGTTACGAAATAAAGATTATCTTGCCCGGAAAGAGGAATTGAGAGCCCAGGTCGAGGCGCTTCGTGCGCAGGCTGAGGAACTGGGGAGACAGCAGACTGAGGCGGAGAGGCATATTGCCCAGCTCGAGAGGGAGATGGAAAGGTCCCCCAAGCGCGGAGAGGATCCGATCGAATTCAAAGAACGTTACCGCCAGGCCAAGACAGAATACAAGGCTGCCAGGGCACACCTCAAGGCATTGGAGCGGGCTGCGGCCGAGATAGAGAATGTCGAGGAGTCCCTCGAAGAGGTCGAGGATGAGATTGCCGATGCGGAGGATGATGAGGAAACCGAAGCCGAGTTCCCAGACCTGGACCCGATCGAAAAAAGGATAGAGAGAACCTTGGCCATCCTCAAGAACATCGATTTCAAAGCCATGGAGGCCGGTATAAGAAAGAGCGTGGAGCACGGTATCTCGAATCTCCAGGCCATAGGTTTCGAAAAAATCCGAGAGGAGATGGGCGGCAGGGCCAACACTCTCATGACGAGGGTATCGGACGAGGACCTGCAGACCCTGGATATCCTGGTCGAAGCCGGCCTAGCATCATCCCGATCGGAGTGCGCTGCCATGCTGCTGCACGAGGGGATCGAGGCCAGGAAAGACATGATACAGAAAGTGAGGGACACCGCGGACCAGATAAAGAAGCTGAGGGAATCGATGAGGGAGGAACTGCGGTCTGTGGCCGCAGCTTCGCAGCGGAAGACCCCCTGATACCCTCATTCCGACGGACACAGCGCCTTTGAAATCATATGATGGCCGGTGTTTTGGGCGGAAAGCTTTAAAAACCATATCCATATTCCCGGCATAATGGCGCGAAGGAAGAAAGCGGGAGAACTGCGTGACTCCGAGGTGGAGTGCTACTACTGTAACACTATCATACCCGAGGATGCTGTGAGATGCCCCAACTGCGGGAAACTGTTCTCTGCCGCAAAGAAGATGATGGCCTTCGCTGTGGTGGTGGTAATCGTGCTCGCAGGAATGTCATATTTCGTGTACTCGACATATTTCGACACCCATGAAGGTGGGACCAACGACATCTCCCCGGTGGACACAGACGGGGACGGCTACACGGACGCGCAGGAGATTGCATCTGGGACAGATCCGACGGATTCCGCGGACCACCCGACCAATGTGGCGCCCACCGGCAAGACCATAATATTCGAGCTCAAGGAAACAGAGGCTCCGAACACCTGCGCCAATTTCAAGAAATACGCGAACGACCAGTATTTTGACGGCCTGATATTCCACAGGGTCATAGACGGTTTCATGATTCAGGGCGGCGGCTTCTACCCAGATCTCACCCAGAAGACCGCGACATACCCCCCGATAGCCCTGGAGATTAGCCCCCTAAGGCACACAGACGGCGCAGTGGCCATGGCAAGGACCAGCGACCCGAACAGCGCCACAAGCCAGTTCTATATCTGCGACGGCCCCCAGACCTCCCTTGACGACCAGTACGCCGTGTTCGGATATGTGACCTCGGGAATGGAGCATGTCCGCGCGATATCGGCAGTCCAGACAGGCAGCGAGTCCGGCATGAGCGACGTCCCGGTGAACGACGTGACTATCCAGAGCGCCAGGCTGAGCACCATAGGCGGCAAGACCTATGTCACGCTGATTGTGACATACTGAAGCCGATGTTTTTACTGCTTCACGTAGCTGAATGCCAGGCCTTTCAGGGGCTGGTATTTTAGATGAAGGGCAAATGGATGATGTGAAATTTTTTGTAACGGGGGCTAGGGTCTTTGCTTGCAAAATGGTGTAAAGGGTCTAGGGTCTTTGTTTACAATATGGAATAAATGGGCTTTGTTTGCAAAATGGAATTAAGGGTCTAGGGTGTGCTGGCTGACTTGAACAGCCAGCAGAAAACAAATGTTAACAACCCTAGCCCCTAGTCCCTAGCCCCTAGACCCCAGATTCACAAAGATAAACAAACCCTTTCAAGGGCAGGTAGTTTACTCTTCAGAATCATTCTTGGCAATGGCCATCCTTACAGCCTTTTTCGCCATCGCCGTGCTCGCCACGACCACGAACACGGACCCGGCAACCACGAGTGCTATGCCGAACCAGACGAAGAACGAATCCCCCGTGACCTCCATGAATCTCGGGACGAATGCGCTGATGGCTCCCAGGACCATCATGGCGTATCCGAAGAAGTACAGCCCGCTGCGCTTCACCTCCAGGGTCTCGCACTCGCCGTTGCAGTAGATGCACCTGTCCCCTTCCAGGCGGCTCTTGATGTAAGCCTTACGGCACTTCGGGCAGAACTTGTATCTCACGGACCGCCATCCTCCACGTTCGATAAATCGCTTTGCATCCTTCTGGGGCTTCGTGGGAATGCCCTCAAAATCATTTAATACCCTTTGGACGCTATTATTCCGCAAACAGAGGTGGAGAAATGGAATTCAACGAAAGCACGATAGGGCTGATACTGATAGTGGCGGGCATACTGATGCTTCTCATCGAGGCTTCATCGCCCGGGTTCTTCATAGCCATACCCGCGACCGTGATACTGTGCCTCGGGCTGATAGGCGTGCTGGCTCCTGACCTTTTCTTCACATGGGTGAGCCCGGTGGTCGCCCTTGCGATATCCATACCCATCACCCTGGTTGCCATAAAACTCTACCAGAGGCTCGCGCCGCCGGAACCTCCCACCACGACCGTGGGGACCTCTCTCATAGGCAAGCACGGCACTGTCACCGTGGCCATCGAGCCGAAGCAGATAACCGGAAAGGTGCAGGTCGACAATCAGACCTGGAGCGCCACATCGGGCACCGAGATACCGGTCGGCACCGACATAGTCATAGTGGAGAGCCGTGGCGTGCATGTGGTCGTAGAACCGACAGAGCAAAGGAGGAACTGAGATGTCTATCGAACTGATAATCGGGCTTGTGTTATTGATCATATTCGCGGTCATCTTCATACTGATGACCAGCGTCCGCATCATTCAGCCTTACGAACAGGGGCTGCTGATAGTGCTGGGCAACTTCAGGCGCGTCCTGAACCCCGGCTTCAACATGGTGCCGCCGCTAATCTCGCAGGTGGTCAAACTCGACCTGAGGACGCAGGTGATGGACGTCCCCAGGCAGGAAGTGATAACCAAGGACAACTCACCCACGAACGTGGATGCGATAATCTACATCAAGGTGATAGACCCGAAGAAGGCGTTCTTCGAGGTGGACAACTACCGCAGGGCGACCATCTACCTGGGGCAGACCACGCTCAGGTCCATAATCGGAAACATGGAGCTGGACGAGATTCTGTACAGCAGGGAGAGGATAAACGACGCGCTGCGGGACATCCTGGACAAGGCCACAGACCAGTGGGGCGTCCGGGTTGAGGCCGTGGAGATAAGGGAAGTGGACCCCACCGGCCCTGTCAAATCCGCGATGGTGGAGCAAACCTCGTCCGAGAGGCGCAGAAGGGCTGCCATCCTCACCGCGGACGGCGAGAAGCGCTCGTCAATCCTGGTGGCGGAGGGCAACAAGAGGGCCCGCATCCTCCAGGCAGAGGGTATGCGCCAGTCCAAGATACTCGAGGCGGAAGGCCAGAGGATGGCCGTGATACTCGAAGGCCAGGGTGAGGCGCAGCGCCTGAGGATACTGTCACTGGGCGCGCTCACGCTGGACCATAAGGCCATGACGGTGCTGTCTCTTGAAGCAATCGAGAAGATGGCCAACGGCCAGGCGACCAAGATAATCTTCCCGTTCGAGATAACCAAGCTTGTCGAAGGGGCAGCAGAGTACCTGGGCGTCAGCCGCAAGGAGAAGGAATACACAGCAACTTCCGCGGCCGACCTGGAGAAGCTCATCGGCAGGCCCGAGGACATACTCGGCGACATACCGGACAACTCGGCCATACGCGAGAAGATCCAGAGCATCGAGAAGGAGCTGGAGCAGGAGGCCATCGCCACCGAGCAGATAGCGGAGAACCTGCACAAGGGCAAGGACCAGAAGTTCCACGAAATTGCCAAGATGCCGGAGTACGAGGAGTCTGTGAAAGCGGCCCCCAGAAAAGCCGTCGAAACATCCCCCGAGGAGAAGAAGCGGCAGCAGAAGCCCCAGCCAGCCTCTAACGTGCGCTGACGGCGCGGTCTGCCCGGGCCATCCCCCTGCAGCGGCCAGTTTGGCGGCGCATCCCGGCTCCGTCGGGCACACATCATAAGGTATTTACTCATATTCTCCCATTCCGTGGCGGAGCGGAACATGTCACAGATGGTCGGAAGAGGGAACGAGCTGAAGGCGCTTGAAAGCGCCCTCGCGGAAGCGGCCGAGGGCAAGGGCAGCACCGTTCTGATATCGGGAGAGGCGGGCCTCGGCAAGACCACGCTGGTCCGGGAATTCATCCTGAAGGCAGCGGGCGCTACCCTGCTCATGGGAAGCGCGCCGGCCGACGCGGTCCAACCCTTTCACATTTTCAACAAAGCGCTGGCCGGAGCTGCCAAGAAGCCGATATTCGAGGATCATGAATACCGAACATTCACCGAACTGTTCGTGATCGACCGCTCAGGGATTCTTTTGGCCAAGGCGGCACCCGAGCAGGAGGGCCTGGATGCGGACATCTTTGCGGGGATGTTCTCCGCGGTGCAGGATTTCGTGAGGGATTCGTTCGACAGGGGCGGAGGGCAGAAAGGCGCCCTGGGCAGGCTGGAATACGGGAACATGAAATTGCTGGTCGAGCACGGGCAGAAAGTGTTCCTGGTCGCAGTGTTTGACGGGGCTGAGCACCCCGACATGAGGGTCAGGATGCGCAACAATGTCAGGGACATCGAGGATAAATTCGGCAGCATGCTGGACGGGTGGTCCGGAAACACCAGGGAACTGCGGGGCATCCAGATGGAGCTGGAGACACTTGCGCTCTCAAGATTCCTGGTGAGGAAGAGCCTGGAGGGGGTGAGCCTCAGCCAGGAAAGGACCAGGATTGCCGACGAGGCCCTTGGCATGATCGAGGGGATGGCCGAAAACCGAGCGGTCCTGATTCTTCTCGAGGACATCCACTGGGCGGACGAATCCTCGATATTTGTGCTGAACTACCTGGCCAGGAACATCCGCAAAGACCGCATCATGATGGTCGGCACACTGAGGCCGGGCGAAGGTAAGGTGGCCATGGACGGGCTGGCGCAGGCAATAGGCGACAGTGCGATTTCAGTCATGAACCTGGGCGGGCTCAACGCCGATTCGACCGCCTCCCTGGTCGAGGGCCTCTACCCGAACCACAGGTTCCCCGGGCAATTCATAAGAAAGATGATCGCCCAGTGCGAGGGCAATCCGTTCTTTGCGACCGAGCTGCTCAGGGAGCTTGAGGCATCTGGCTCCATCGTCCGGAGCGAAGGTGTGTATGTGCTCGAGGAGCAAGGCCTCGCCCTGCCCAGCTCGATCGAGGAAGTGGTCCACAAAAGGATAGAGAACCTTGACTCGGACACCCTTGCCGTGGTGGAGTTCGCGTCCTGCATCGGCCGGGAATTCGACAGGAACATATTGACGAGGCTCAGGCCGTCCGAGGGGGTCGATGAAGCGTTGGGAACCCTGGCAGAATCAGGCATCATCGTGAATGCCGGAGGTGCGGGCCAATTCAGCCACGCGATGTTCCAGAGCGTCATCTACAAAGGCCTTTCCGGGCGGTGGAAATCCCATTACCACAAAAGCATCGGCGAGCACTATGAAGAAACTTTCAGGAACAGCCCGGACGCAGTGATCTACGAGCTTGCCAGGCATTTTTCAATGACATCGGAGCATCAGAAAACGTTCGAGTACTGCAGGAAGGCCGGAGAGAAGGCGGAAGGTTCCTACTCCCCTGACCTGGCCGCGGAATATTATCAGAAGTCCATCGCTGTGATACCCAAGCTGAAGATGGGCACGGCTGCCGCATCCGAACGGGTCGAGCTGCTGGAGCGGATAGGCGAGATTCAGAGTTTGCGCGGCATGTTCGAGGACTCTCTCGACCACTTCGAAAAGGCCATCGGGGAAGCGCCCGACCCCGTGACAAAAGCCAAATTGCACCGCAAGAGGGCCAACGTGTTGACCTGGCATGGCAAATTCGATGTCGCCCTGAAAGAACTTGACACAGCGGAATCCCTGCTGGAAGGCCGGGAGCATGACGAGCGCGGCTTCCTCCTGATTGCCAGGTCATTCATCAATCTCAACACCGGGAAGTTCGATGACACCCTGAAGCTCTCCCGGGAAGGAATAAAGGTCCTGGAAGGCACCGCGGATCCCGAGGCCAAGAAGGTCGCCGGCCGGGCCTGGAAGATAATGGGCGCCTGCAACATGCTGATGGGCAATCATGCCGAAGCCCTCAGGTGCCATGGCATGGGCAGGAAGATAGGGGAGGAGCTGAACGATATCTACGGCCTGGGCGCGGCATACAACAACATAGGCAATGTCTATCTGAACATGGGCGATTTCGCGAAAGCCCTGGAACATTACAACATCACGATGGAGCTGATGGGGAAGGCGAAAGACCTTCAGGGCATGTCCTACGTGCTCAACAACATAGGCATCATCCACAAGAACCGGGGGGATTTCGGCAAGGCCCTCGAGAACTACCGCGAATGCGTCAGGGTCCTTGAGAAGATTGGCGATCCGAGCGGTGTGGCTTCCGCGCTGAACAACATCGGGAACCTGCAGGGCGAGCAGGAGGAATTCCCTGCGGCGATAGCGTCCTACGAGAAGGCACTGGAGATCGCCGGGAGGATAGGCGACAAGCAGCAGGTTCTGTCCAACCTCTGCGCCCTCGTGCCGTCGCTGGTCGGCATCGGGGATGTGGAGAGAGCCGAGAAGGAGTGCCTGCGCGCCATGGGCATGGCAAAGGAGATTGGCTCGAAGCAGTTGGAGCTGATGTCGCTCCGAAACATGGGCATGGTAGAGGCCCTGAAAGGCAATTACGCGGCCGCCGAGACGCATTTCTGCGAGTCGGAGAAAGGGTTCGGCGCCCTGAGCATGAACACAGAGATTGCCAAGACATTCCTGGAGCACGGAGCCATGCTGTTGAAATCCGGCCGGAAGCAGGAGGGCCGCAAGATGCTTGAGGAAGCATCCGGAATATTCAGGAAGGCCGGTTCGGATTGGTTCGCCGGGAGATGCGAGAAGCTGCTCGCCGAATGAATACCGTTCACCAGTTTTCCTGCCTCGGGGTTTCGATTTTCACGCCCAGCACCTTGCCCACTATCGGCCCGTACACATGCTCTTTGAGCATCTTCATCTCGGCCAGCGAGAACATCATCCTCTTGGGTTCTCCGACGAATATGTCGTCATGCTTGTATATCTCGGAGAATGAGTTCATGCACCTGCGGTATGTCTCGAAATCCTCGTAGGCCGTGATGGCCGCGACATCGTCGCCGCCGATTGCCATGAATATGGGCGGCTTGATGCCAGCAAGAAGGTTAAGAATCTCCGTCCGCTGCTTCTCGGGCAGGTGCAGGTTCAGCTTGGCATGGTCGAACACCAGCATCTTGAACCCCAGCTTGCCCAGGTCCGGCATGATGGCGCTCTTGAGCATCTTTGCGCTTTCGTATTTATTCCTGAGCTTCGTGACAGTGCGCTGGGAGACAGATATCTCCTTCGAAAGCTCGGTGTCTGTCATCTCGGGATGATTTATCAGCCCGTGGTAAACCCGCTTCCCCACATTGGTCATGCTCGCCGCATCGACCGGTTCAAGGTACCCGGGCATGGAAGCCAGGCCCCAGGGTTCTCCCAGGCGGCTGAAGCTCTGCCTCAGCAAAGGCTCGAAGTCGAAGAACAGCGGCACCTTCGAGATCTCGAATGGGAATGTCAAAAATATTACCCCGCGATCATCCAGGAATCCCTGGGCCGTGTAAAGTTCCTTGATTTCCGCTATATTGCGCCGGGCGTCGGTGAGATTGTGGGCCAGCTGGAGAGAGACCGCCTGGGTGTACTCGCTGCCCGCCCAGAACACTTCCTTGTGGTCGCGGACCAGCTTGTTGCCTGTGATCAACCGAATTTCGAGCGGGATCGTGGCCTTGTAGTTGAAATACGTGACTGCCAGCAGTTCGCTTCCCATGCTCTGCAGGTGCGGGATGCGCACCCTCTTGCAGAAGCCGCGTTCGTGGAGCCGCCGCCTGATGGCTGTGACGGTCGAGAGGTTCAGGTCGGTATCCGCGGCGAGCTCCCGGTCCGTGTGATCCGGGTTCCGGACCATGCAGTAGAGGACCAGTTTTTCCCGCTCCGAGAGAGGTTTTTCCATCGACGGGTGATAACTTTTCGCAGATAAAAGGCTTCCGATTTATTAAAACCGGAATTGTATCGTTATAAATGTTCAGTTTTTCATAAATATCATGTTATGTTTTTGTTAATTCAATAACCTTTATATATTGCATTCACTAATCAGGTTGTATGCTTCCGGCGATGTGCCGGGACGGGAAGTGAAGAACATGAAAACAGCAACAATATTTGCGCTCGCAATGTTGATGACGGCAACTCTGCTGACTGGCATGACAAACGCCAACTCGATGGCGGACGTCACAACAGACAAGAAGGAATATTATCCGGGAGAACAGGTCGCAATCACGATAACGAACAACTGCCGCGGAGACCTTCTTCTGAACGGCTACATAATCGAGGACGAGAAGGGCGAATATGTGTACTCACCTCCGATACTGGCCTTCCCGACGATCTTGGGATCCGGCGAGACTTACTCTTACTTCTGGAAACAGACTGTCTATGACGGCACAGAGGCCGCCCCGGGCCTGTACACCGTGAAGATAGACCAGGACAGCGTCCAGATAACCATTCTGGATCCCGAGCTGCCCAAAGTCGACATAGTCACGGACCAGGCGAAATACATCTCCGGAGAAAGCGTCTCCGTGATCATAACCAACATCGGCCAGGTTGACATTTACAGCGTCAGCTACTGGATAGAGGACGCAAAGGGCACTGTCATCTACACCCCGAGGGTCGCGTTCTACTCGCTCCCGATAGCGCCGGGCGAGTCTGCCGAGTACCTCTGGAACCAGATTGACGACAGCGGAAACCCGGTCGCACCGGACACATACGCGGTCTGCTCATACCAGGACAGGACCGAGATATCCATATTCCAGGGGCCCGTGATCGAGCTGGCCGTTGAGAAGACTGTGTTCGAGCTCGGAGAGACTGTACTGGCGACGTTGACCAACACCGGCGACATGCCCTTAGTCGTGTCCAACGCATTCACAGTAAAGGCCCACAACGGGAAGATTGTCTACACTTCCAATGTTCTTGCCTTCCTCAGGCCCCTGTACCCGGGAACCAGCATCGAGTGCGCCTGGGACCAGATCGACGACGAGGGGAACATGGTCGACCCTGGCACCTACACGATCATAACCGAGCAGGGCGAAGTCACGATCGAGATCGACGAGACCCAGGACATGCTGTCCCCCGAGATGCACTCGGACATAAGGGTGGATGTGCACGTCCAGCCATCGCCGATAGTCCCGAAGCCGCACCAGCCAAGGATTCGCGCTTAAACCTCTTTTTCCAGGGGGTTCGGTCGCCCATCGGACCCCCGCTTTTTACTTTTTTGCAGCCAAAGATTTTTAATGGACATCGTTTTGTGGTGGGTTACCCAATGTGAGAATAGGTCTGTACGACCGGGTTTACCTGGCTCCGCCAGGTGGCGACGGCCGAACAAGGTTCGGCCGCGGTGCGAAGTTATCGACAACTTCGGCGATACATGGCTATCGGCCTTGGGAAGTCATACGCAAACTATGCGGGCCTGTACCCCGCCCAGTTCCTTCGGAATTGGGCTAGCTCGCAACGACTTCGTCGTTGCTTGGCTCAGCTAGGTGGCGCTGGCCGAACCAAGTTCGGCCGCGTCTCGACGTCCTGTCGGACGTCTCCGATACCGGCCGAGCAAGCTCGGCCTCCCTCAACGTCCTTCGGACGTTTTCGGAGCACCCGGCTCCTGTATAACGGTTAAGAGCCTTTATACGCTACAGGCCCTAGTATAACATCCGCAACTATGCGGGCCTGTAGCTCAGCTAGGTGGAGCACCCGGCTCTTAACCGGGGAGTCAAGGGTTCGAATCCCTTCAGGCCCGTAATTTTTTCAACAGGTTAAAGGCTTTTGCGAAAGAAATAATTACTATCGATGCGATACAGAATCGTCCGGGTGCTGACCCGGAGGAGGCATGAACATGAAATTTGGAGCAATGGCAGCAGTCCTGGTCGTCGGTATGATGGTGTTTGCGGGCCTGGCGGGCGCATCGAGGCATGCGGACGTAACCACGGACAAGGAGACGTATGATGTGGGCGAGGATGTGACTATATACATCACGAACAACGGGGCCGAGCCCTACACGATCCGCGGCGGGTACTATGTCACGACCCAGAAGGGCGAGCCAGTGTGCGACCCCTACAGGGCCATAGTCTGGATAGCGATACTGCCCGGCGGCACAGTCACGTACCACTGGAACCAGACCTATGCCAACAGCGCGTTCGGCGCTGACGGCGAGCAGGTCGCGCCCGGCAAGTATGTGGTGAGGCAGTACACGACACCGATGACGGCAACTATCTGGATAGTGTAAATTGATTTTTGGGTTGCCAGCCCTTTACCGGGCTGGCGGCTGCGTTTTTGTGGGGGGTGGGGAAGTGTTGGTGTTATCATGGGGGGTGCTGAGGTGTCGAAATGATATTTGCATTAGCCGACATTCGTGCTGAATACTCATTCGATTAGCTTTAATTTTATAAGTCTGGACCGAATTGAACCTTTATTTCTGCCAAATTGATTTGCTATATCATCAAGCGATAGGTTTTTTTCGTAAGCCTCTCGCAATTTCGCGTCCTCGCCCTCTGTCCAAGGCTTATACGCATTTGGACATGTCTTCCGTATTTCATCAACGTTGTACGATTTATTTGAGGTAGTGCTCTCTACTCCCGCATGTGTTTTATCGATTCTGTTATTTACATCACAAACTGTAATTATAGCGGCCACCAATTTGTAACAACAATTATCCCTCTCATAAGGTTCTCCAAGACTTATACACATGTAGACCTTATCAGCGTCAATAGAGTATATGCCAGGTTCTCTATTAAGATATTCATCCTCGAGATCTGGATCTGTAACGCTCAATGTGTAGTGTGTTTGATTATAGGAAAATTTTACTTTGACAGTACGTTTTTTCTTTTCCTCGTAGTCCTTATCTTCACGTAAAATCTTTACATTATAAACTCTGATGAAAAGTAATGAAGAACCCAGTGCCTTCTCTTCGATATATTTACAAGATATCCTGTCCTTGGAAGGGTGGTTGTTATCCCAAAGTATGGGCATCCGGTCACACAAATTGTCCAGTTTGTTGGATGGGTATGTTCCCACTTTGGCCCATTTTCCGGAAGTTATCAGCCAATTCTCTGGCTGGTAAGATTTGGGTTGGAATTTATCAAGAGGTATACGTATTATATCTAAAAGGGCAGGCAAGGATCCATCAGCCAATTCTATCTGCCTTAGATTCAATTCTCCTTTGCCTGCCCTGGACACTGGCCTTATCCAGGCATTATCGCTCACAGACTTTCCAGCAACACACTTTCCGTTGTATTTCCTTGAGTTGGCCAAACAGACTATGTCTCTATCCACGATATCTATCTCTCCAAATGTTTTATCACTATGTCTCTGTTTGCTGCTGCCAGGTATTCTGCCAGCAGCCTGCGATGGCACGCATCCGCGGTCTCCTCGCTGCATAGTAGGCACGCGCCGTCAAACAGCGCCCAATCTATGTTTTTCAGAATGTCCCGTTCTTTCAGAATTTGAATGTATTCCCTCTCATATCCAATCCAATCTATTTGTTTGTCCCTGTACCTGTCCAGCAATTCCTTAGTGGGCGCGTATTCAGGTTTGTACACATATTCAATATTCCCTATTTTGGGAAGAAGGTAAGAGAGATCCTCGCCCTTGGCGAATCCGGCCAATTGCGATTTATTGTTCAGCCGGATATCGATAAGGCGTTTCACATTGTTTCGAATGAGCAATTCAAAGAACTGCGCGGCAGTTTTCTTAGTAAAGCCGATTGTATAAAGATTCATGCCTTCCCGCCCTCTGGTTTGTATGCAATCTCCCGCCCCCTTATCAGGTACGCTTCCAGGATGATATCGGCGCTTGTTTTTCTCTCGCCGAAGAGCTTTGTCTGTCTGTTGTCCAGATTGTAACGGGCAAGAAGTTCTGCCTCTAAATCCGAGTTTGACTTCAGTTCACCGGTTCCCAGGATATGAAAAACACTCACATCTGACCCGGACAGGGCTCTGGAAACCAACACAAACCTATGGCAGTCCAGCGGCTCCTTCTCTGAGCACATCAGAACAACGTTCTCCCCCTCGGACACCGCCCGGAGGACCTTCGCTATGCCATCTTTGAAATTTTTGGTCACCATAACCTTTGCATAATCGGTCTGCCCCTCCTCGGTCATCAAGCTGGGGTCGTTGGTCCGGCCACCCAACTCATCACCGAAATACACATACTCTATGCCCTCTGAGGCAAGAATGCCGGGTAGCGCATCTTTGTTGTAGTCAGCCATATATTTACTGTATGGGCTGCTCCTGACGTCAATCACGAGGGTGATGTTGTGCATGCCAAGCAGTTCGATGAACCTTGATGGGTGATGGTTTGAATGGCCTATTGTGTAGCATCTCATTTCCATGATATTATGTAATGGGTTTTGTGGTATTTAAATTGGGGGGTGGGGTGGGTGAAAGTACCCGGGGGCCGCGTGCGCGGACGGGGGCAAGGGTGGGTGACAGAAGGCCCCCTACTCCCACCCTTCCAGCTTCTTCTGTTTGTATAGTTTTTCAAAACGCTTGATCGAGAGGTCCAGGTATTTCGGTTCTGTATCGACGCCGATGAATTTTCGTCCGTACATGAAGGCGGCCAGGCCGGTTGTGCTGCTGCCCGTGAATGGGTCTAATATGAGGTCGTCCTCGCATGTGCTGGCCAGGACAATTCGTTTAAGCAGGTCCAGGGACTTCTGGGTGGGGTGCTTGCCGAAGGTCTTTTCCTCCGGCTTCGGGGTGTTGATGGCCCAGACCGAGATTGTTTATATTGCACTGTAAGGGGGGAAATAATTGCTGATTATGTCCCTCTAAAGAGAACTCACCCAGGTCTGTTATGTCGAGGGAGACCCGGCCCATGCTCTGAAATGTGTACAAGAAGGGGTGGGGGCGGCCAGCCCTAAATCTTTTCGAGAACCGTCTTGCCAAAATCCTTTGCTTTACCCGGAGAGATGATGCCCGGATGCCCGATAGCCATTTCATCCGCCATGGCCTTCTCGATCGTGTCCCGGAGCAGGAAGGCGATGTCGAAGTTATTTGCCATGGAAATCAGCGTTTCCGGGTCAATGTCGGCATTGGCCATCAAAGACAACATGTCGAACCTGTCCTTCCTGACCTTGTCCCTGAGAAAATCGCTGCCCGCGCCCGACCTTATGTCATAAGCTCTGTCCCAGGCGGCCTTGGCCTTGAGCAGGAACAAAGCTTCCGGTTCAGGAACGTACAGGTCGGAATCGCAAATCTTCATGGGCCTCTGATGCTTCGAGGCGATTGTCCAGGGTAGCTCAATGTCTGTCCCATGGACCATATTTCTGTCCTCCAGAGTGCAGATGTCCAGGTATGTCTCGGAGGATTCGTTGCCCGGCTCAAGGTGCTTTATCCACTCCGCGACCCCGAAAGCTTTCTGCCTGAGGAAATAGCCGTTGTTGGCCAGATATAGGTCTGCCACCCTTCGTTTGATGTCCCAGGACGGCAGCACAACGTCAATGTCCCTGGATCCCAGGCCGGACGGGTTGTAGAAATACACCGCCCAGCCGCCGATGACGGTCGGGTGGTAGCCCAGGATATCGTTCATCCATCTGGCGAAGTTCTCGACCTCTTTGAGGGAAAGGTCTGTCCAGCGTTTTCCATATCTGGTCCATTCACCGTTCATATCTCCACGCCCCACAGTTCCCTGAGAAGCGGTTTGGCATAGGCGCCCTTGCCGTCGCAGAACACATCTATCACTGTCTGGACCCTGTCCGTGAAATTGCCCTCCAAGGGCATTGCAGGGCCGGCCGGGCCGTAGCAGCAGACCAGTGTGTTCCCGGGCTGGGCGGTTTCCAGGTAATTTTTGATGCCTGCCGGGTCATCGGCATAGAACGACACCTCTCCGGGCCTGTAATAAGCTGAATACCTGGCCATGGCCGTTCCCAGGCAGAATATCGCTCCCTTTCCGCTCAGTTCCTCGATAACAAGCTCTTCATTGGCTGCAACCTTCACGCGGAACGCCCTGAGTTCGTCCATGCGCCTGAACAGGGCCACATACCTCAGCAGGCCGACCGGATCTGCCAGGACGTATCTGGAGCCATCCGGCCTTGTGGAGCGTTCCACGTAACCGAGCCTCTGCAATTCCGTGATGACCTTGCTCACCTGGCCTGCGGATACCCTGTTCCCGCAGAGCTTCCGGAGCCCCAGCTGGGAGAACCTGTTCGCGGACAGTGCCGCCTTCATCACCATCATGGTCTTCGGTTGTATGTGCTTCATAATTCACCTTTTACTGAAACATTCACTAAATGGTGAAAGTAGTATAAATAAGGTTCGGCGGGAGCATCCTGTTGACGCGCCAGTTATAACTAAGTTGTAACTATCAATATATCCGATTATCAGGATACCCTAGCATGGAAGAAACCCCCTCGCCCGACCGCGTCCTGGCCGGCGACTCGATGCATTACGATGAAGAGGGCAATGCCTGTGCGGTATGCGTGATATGCGGGTGCGTGGTGGACATAGCCTTTGATGATTATGTTGAGATGGCCATAACCGAGAAGAGGGGGCTGGGGATGGAACGGGCTGGCAAGAGGTGGTTGTGGTGTGGGGGGTGCGCGCCTTAGGTTCAACCATCCCTGCGAGCCGTTCCGGTCAACACCATCAAACCCCGCCTGTGAGGGCGGGGTTGTGGGCGCGGCCAGGTTAAAAGCCGCGCCTGGTGATGATTAAGCTCATCCTTAGGAAACCTCGGGCGTAAGCCCGGGGAGGTGTCTAAACCGGCGGACGACCCGTTTTCGGAACCCCGACACCGGCTCTCCAGGATGTTGGTTGGGGGTGCCCATGTGGCCACGAAAGTTTGAGAGAATCGAACCCTTGCCAGAGCTTCCAAATCCCCGGGCTTACACCCGGGGTTTTTTGCCCCCATATGCCCTATTAAATTGGGAGCAAGCGCACTCGCTACCAAGCGCTCCTAAACCCCGCCCTCACAGGCGGGGCATGCCGCCACCACATCGACGTGCCTGGCGCCATGTTAGGCGGGGCAGGTTTGCCCCCTAGTCCATCTTTAATATTCGATCAAAGACTATTGCCAGCCAGCTATTCCCCTAAGAACTGTGTCCATTGGTGCTTGCATTTACCGCAATACAGGCTTCTAGAACCATGCAGTTTTGCCTCTTTGTGCTTTGTCAGCACTTTCACTCGGCCATTGCCGCATTTGGGGCATCTTTCCGGGGCCGGGATTCCATCCTTCTGTAGTTCTTCGATTGTTATCGGAGCCATTCATTTCACCTCCAGCTTCTCCAGTTTCCCATCTACATCGACAAAGTAAAACTCCACGCCCCCCACCAAATTCCCATACCTCCTCAACCATTCCTCCGGGACCCTTCGGTCGTTTCCGAACACCAGGAACTTGTGTTTTGCCTCAATTTTTTCCAGCAACCAGACATGCTCCGCGATTACGGAAAACTTTGCTGGAGGCAGGCCCTGACCCCGAACCATAGTGTAGAATTTTGCGTCTCCTACAATACTTTTATCTTCCGAAACGAAATCGAAGAGCTTCTTCACGCCGCCAATCGCCCCGGGTTTGAGGTCTTTTCTGTAATGCTGGGACATTATTTCCCGGCAGGAGTTCTCGAACTCGGCGGCACTGCTTCTGGGCAATTCCTTTATCTGAGTTGGCTCTTGATGAGTGTGTATTTCGGCTCCATCGGCTTTCACGAATTCAACGGTTTGATTATCGAAGTTTATGAAAGCTACCTTCCATCCGACGCTCAGCCACCCGTCGAAGGCCTGGACGTGGCGCGGGTCTTCCGCCCACCATGCCCGATAAACGCGGGCAGATCGTGGCAGGCTGAATCCGAGCAATTCTTCAATCTGGTCGAAGCTCATTTTTGTTCTTTCATTTCTCTGCTGGCGCAGATAGATTCCTAATGTGTTGTACTTTCCCATTTCAATTCCACAAAACATATACGCGAATCTAATATATAAATGTTCCTTTCCTAAGGAACACTATGTACATCGACACCTTATACCTCATAACATGACAACATATACATCGACAATTCCGGGACAACGGCATTCTCGATTTCATCAAACTTGGTCAGTATCGCCTGAAAGAGAGCCAACCATCCCTCCATTCAGTTCCGGCCAACGCCATCAAACCCCGCCTGAATTCTTTCAGATAATATCTGGAGGGCGGGGTCGTGGCCCGGGTTCGGACCCGGGCTGGTGATGATTAAGTTCATCCTTAGGAAACCTCGCCTGTAAGGGCGGGGAGGTGTCTAAACCGGCACGCAACCCGATCCCGGAGCCCCGGCACCGGCCAGCCACTCGCCCTCCCACAAAAGCTAGAGCGAATCGCCACCCATGCAAGAGCTTGGAAAATGGACCCCGCCCCCGAGCACTTTCACTGACCCTCTCTGCCCATTTATATAGAAAAACGCCATTCCTTCGACCATGACGGAAGAGGCGGGCAAAAATTTCCTCCTGTACACGGACGCGGAAGGCAGCGTCAGGATAGATGTGATTCTGAAGGATGAGACAGTATGGCTCACCCAGAAGACTATGGCAGAGTTGTTCGGGGTGCAGGTTCCTGCCGTGAATAAGCATTTGAAGAACATTTTCGACACTGGCGAACTCGTTGAAGCCTCAGTTATTTCCATTTTGGAAACACCTGCCAAGGACGGTAAGAATTACAGCACGAAATTCTACAACCTGGATGCCATCATCGCCGTGGGCTATCGGGTAAACTCATACCGTGCGACTCAGTTCCGCATCTGGGCGACAAAGACGCTTAGGGAATTTATCATAAAGGGTTTCGTGCTGGACGATGAGCGGCTCAAACAGGGAGAGGTTTTCGGAAAGGATTATTTCGAGGAATTGCTGGAGAGGATAAGGGAAATTCGGGCCAGCGAGCGCAGGTTCTATCAGAAGATTACTGACATCTACTCCACAGCTGCGGATTATGACAGAAATTCGCCAATCACAAAGGATTTCTTCGGGACGGTACAGAACAGGCTGCACTGGGCCATAACCGGAAAAACCGCTGCCGAGATAATCTACGAATCAGCGGATGCCGAGAAGGAATTCATGGGCCTCACAAACTGGAAACATGGTCCGGGAGGAAAGGTCATGAAATCTGACGTTTCCGTGGCCAAGAATTATCTGAACGAGGCTCACATCAAGGAACTGAACCGCATTGTCTCCGCATACCTGGACCTTGCCGAGAACCGGGCCGAGAGAGGCATCATCACAACCATGGCCGAATGGGCCGATTTCCTGAATCGATTCTTGGATCTCTCGAATTATCCAATACTCCGGGACAAGGGGAAGGTGTCCATGCTGGAGGCAAAGCTCAAAGCCGAGCAGGAATTCGGGAAGTTCAGGGCGACCCAGGACAGAAAATACCTGTCGGATTTCGACAGAGAAGTGAAACGCATCACGGGGAAAAAAGAGACAATTAATTGAGCATTTTTTTCGTTAATGGCTCTCCAACCACAGTCTCATCTCGGTCGACACATTACAACACCCTCGTCGCCGATTTCATCGAGATGCCGGCCAATAGGGCCATCCGTGCCCCGCGCCTAAACGCGGGGCGAACCCGCCCCCGCGGTTCTGATACCGCCTCACATCTTCGTCTTCAGATAACTCCCCATCTCGCGGTCCACCCTGCTGACATGGAATACGAGCCAATCGCATAGGTACCGCTGCACTGTTGCGACCACCGACACGGTTGCCCCGTCCCGGGCGACCTCGGCCTTCAGTTTCTTGAAAACGTCCAGGAATTCCATGTGCTTGGCAAGATGCTCGACATAACCGGGATAATTGTATTTGGACATCCATTTCTCCTCTTCCTTGAAATGTGTCTCTGCATAATTCCCCATGAAGGAGAGAAGGTTGCCCAGCTTGTCCTTTCCCTGGCCCTCGATTACGGCGCAGATGAACGCGTTCACCCTGCGTATCAGTTCCTTGTGCTGTCTGTCTATCTCGGGAACCCCCACCGAGAGCGCATCTGTCCATTCAAGCGGCGCAAGCTTGTGTTTTTGCATAGCGAGGGGGATGCCGCGTGACTATAAAATTCTCTGCCATTTCTGCGCTCCACCACGGTACTCCCCAACCTCCATATACCCCGCCCCCATTCCGAGATTCATGGACCATCCTTTCTCAGAGACAGAGATTCCAGGTTTATCCAAATCCCGCTACGTCGCAGGACTCCAGTGCCCCCTGCTGCTTTACCATAAGGTCAACAGCCCCGCGCTGTTTTCTCCCGAGCCTTTTGCCCAGTACCAGTTCGACCAGGGAAAGGCGGCAGGAAGGCTTGCGACAAAACTGTACGAGGGTGTCCGCATCCCTGAATTCCCGCTCGAAGAGTCCCTGGCGAAGACCAAGAAGGCCTTGGATGAAGGCAAGGAAAACATCTTCGAGGCGGCATTCAGCTTCCAGGGCATACACGTTAAAGTTGATATACTGGTCAACCACGGGGACGGCCATGTAGATATAATCGAAGTTAAATCCTCGACCAAGGTCAAGGACCAGCATTTCGACGACCTTGCAATCCAGCGCTTCGTCCTCGAGGGAAACGACCTCTCTGTGGATTCCGCCTTCCTCTTGCACATGAACCCTGATTACCGGCACCCGGACGGCCCTCTCTTCCTGCTATCCGATGAAAGCTCTGCGGTTGATGCCAGGATGAAGGACATCCCCGAGAACCTCAGAGCCATACGGAAGGTCCTGAGGGCCAAGGAACCTCCCAAGACAGACATCGGCCCGCATTGCGGGAAACCGGACGACTGCCCCCTGAAAAAGCAGTGCTGGAAGCATATTCCCGAGCTTTCGATATTCAACATCCCGAACCTCAGGTCCGAGAAATGGGAATTTTACAAACAGGGCATAGTCGAAATCGGGCAGCTGCCCGACTGGTTCAAGGGCAAGCCGTACCAGAAGCCGTTCCTGGATTCCTGCAAAACAGGTAAACCGATCATAGACAAGCCGGGTTTGAAAAGCAAGTTGGCAGAATTAAAGGAACCCCTGTATTTCATGGACTTCGAGACGCTCATGCTCGCTGTCCCGGCCCACGCCGGGACAAAGCCCTGGCAACAGCTCACTGTCCAGTGGTCGGTCCATGCCCTGAAGAACGGCAAACTTGAGCACCGCGAGTTCATCCATGATTCCGCGGGTGACCCGAGAATCCCTTTCATCGAATCCCTCCTTGAGGTTCTGGGCGACTCGGGTTCGATAATAGTTTACAGCGCGCCGTTCGAGACAGGCAGACTCGAGGAAATTGCTGAGGCTTTTCCCCAATACAGAGAACGCATAGACAAAGTGATTGCCAGGGTCTGGGACCAGCTTCTCGTTTTCAAGAACCATTACTGCGACTCAAGGTTCAAAGGCAGCAACAGCCTGAAGAAGGTTCTTCCAGTTATCGTCCCGGAACTGTCCTACAAGGGGCTGGACGTCCAGGAAGGCGGGACAGCCATGGCGGAGTATGCCAGGATGGTCTCGCTGCCAGCAGGCAAGGAGAAGGACAAGATAAAAAACAGCCTTCTCGAATACTGCAAATTGGACACGCTGGCGATGGTGGAGATACTGGGGAAGCTGAAGGGAGTTTGAGACGGCGAATCCACGAAGGGCCCATGACATTTTCCTGGCTATCCAAGAAAGTCCTTAATCTCTCGAATTAACTCGTTTCCCGTGCTACCATTAGTAAAACTATCCTCGCTTCCATAAATTATATTATACTTTTTTATTGGGAATTTTTGATCTGCAATGAAGTTGATTATGGCTTTTTCAATTTTCTTACCCTGTTCCTCTTTTTTGGTTCCCTCCGAAAGTTTTGCATCATTTAAAATTTGAATTAAC
Organism: Methanomassiliicoccales archaeon UBA147; assembly: GCA_002496385.1. Classification (GTDB taxonomy): domain Archaea; phylum Thermoplasmatota; class Thermoplasmata; order SG8-5; family SG8-5; genus UBA147. The sequence goes on from DAJR01000035.1 coordinate 36,070, forward strand.
ATTACCGCCTTATCCATTCCGATTTTCTCATTCCCTTTAGTCGAATGGATATATGTCTCGCATAAAAGAGGTGCCAGGAATTTGCCACAGATGTGAAGGGGAGCCAAGTCGCTTTCTTCAATTTCCACAATAACTTTTATCTTGTTCTCTTTTAATATCATTAAATCCACGTTCGTGAGTACATTTCCACGACCTTTCTCTCCTAAAAATAGTGGAATTTGTTGAGTACCCCCACATGCTGAGTCCCGCACCACTTCGACACTCGGTGGTTGATTAAATGTTTTATCTATTAACTTTCCAACCGCCATATGCAATTTGTGTTCTACCATGTTCTCACTTCTCATATACAACAATAGTGAGACGACACATAATACTTTCTCAAAAATTGAGAAAATGACTTTTCGTCCATTTTCTCAGCCCGCTCGTAGAATCATGATGGTACTATGGGCTTTTGTATCCTAAATAACATGTAACAACGCAAAATTAACGAACTGCTTATAAATGTATTCGCCAGCATTGCATTACCATGTCCAGTCCTGAACCGCCGGCTTGCCATACTCCGCCCCTCCCGTGATGGCGACCAGATTACCCAATATTTGCGCTCTGCTAGGATTGTGGGTATGGCCACTCAGAACGGTGAGGTTCGAATCCGCTCTCTTATGCATAACTTCCAGCATGACATCGCCAACCGCCTTGCAGGAGAAATGAGGTAGGAAATTGTCATCGGCCACATGGCCCTGATACTGGCATGCTTCCTTGAATGGAGGCACATGGGTCAGACACAGCACGTTCTTGTTGTTATTGAAGGCAAGATTCAGGTTATGTCTCAATCTGTCCGCTGCTTCGTCCCCCAGCTCGTGGAGCTTGGCTAGCCGCTGGAATTTGCTGAGGTCTTTCAGTTCATCAATGAGCACATAATCATTGAGCATCACATCCGAAGAGGCGTAATCACCATTGCGGCCGTCTGCCCAACATCCATGCCCCACAAGTGCCGTATCCTCAGTAATTTGGATAGGTTGGCTGTCATCAAGATAGACGAACTTACTGGAATATTTGACCAGATCCCGAATCTCTTTTTTCACACTCATAATTGAACCATTATAGAAATCATGGTTGCCAAGAACGAAATGTATCTTGGAATCGACAGCGTCTTCAATCTTTTTCAGATGAACAGATATATTGGATGCCATCGCGATATCGCCGCCAATGAGCAAAGCGTCGGGAGACTCACTCTGCAATTTCCCAATGAAGCGATCGACCTCGGGCGTACTCAAGAAGTCCAGATGGATATCAGTTATCCAGAGAAATTTTGAACTCATATTAATTGAAATGAATTATGAGTATTTATTGATTTACAACATTTATCTGACAGCGATACGTGAAATTCCAGCAACTATTGCGGCTTCGAAACGTCCAGAAACCATAATTTGTGGGTCACTTTAGTTCCTTCTCTATCAGTTCTAGTGTTTTAACATGCTGCCTTACATCCAACCCCGTTGCAAGTGCGAGTGTGTTCTCCAAACTGCCAGATTGGCTAATTCTTCCTTTGAGCTTTGGCATCCTCCTCAGTACAAGGCTTGCCCAATCGTCGTTCGATTTTATTGCCAGGATGACCTTTTCAATGTTACTCTTCTGAAGGAGCATTGCAGAATCGTAATTGTGTTTGTAATCCACTGGGAGGCCGAGTTTTACTGCAGTCATATCTTCAAGTGGCGGTACTCTTGCTTTCACTGTCTTTTCTATGTTGTGATAGGGTATTTCCTTGATTTCAAATTCAGTCAGGCTAAACTCAAAATAGTGGTGTGTTTCATATTCTTTGATTCTGGGTGGCGAAATCTCGATTCTTAACTCCACTTCTTCAGCCAAGGTTTTCATGTCCGCAGGGATCTCTACTCGGGGAACATATTTTTTAAAGAATTTAATCCCCCACTCAACATGTGTTTCATTAAAACCCATGGAAACAAACAATTTCTGTAATTCCAGGAGGGTCTTTTCATCTGTGACGCCATCCACATCCAGCGTATATCTACGGTGGGCTTCTCCAAGATGGGCACGGACACCCCAACCGCCGATTACGATGATTTTTGGAGCAATCATTTCAAGTATCTCAAGACTCTGATTTTCAATGTCTTTTTTCACTGGTTCAGATAATTGTTCGAGGTTCATAGTGATCTGACTCCATGCTTGATTGCCCCAAGGTCCAGGTACAAATCGATGTTCCACCGATTCTCAAATGGCGGTTCCCATCCATGCTTCCCATATTCCTTTTCTTGAGAAAGGAAGGTTTTTTTGTATTTAGATTTGCGTGCCAGAAATTTTTCAATGACCATGGGCGACACCATTTGTTTTTCGATACTATTGAGAATATCGAGATAGCAGCCAACGACACTCACTGCCTTTTGCTGTTCTGCCAGTGCAATCAGCCGTTCATAATTCAACAATCCCTGTTTTACCATAAGGATGCAATACTCTTCAGCTCCTTGGGTGCTGAACAATTTTTTCAAAAATGTTTCCTCATATGTAAGGTCCTTGTCGACACTCTCTAAAATTGTAATTCTTTCCGAACTGCCTTTAACCAAAAAACCAGTATGTTTGACAGTAAGGCTTTCGTCAATCTGCTGATAGAGGATTTTTTCAATCTGGTCTGGAGTTTCCATAATCTCTTGAAACGGAACACTTCCAGGATACTGTACAACTTGACTCTCCTTTCCGGTTCCAAGATACATATTTATTAGGTTACATAAGGTATGGTTCACATTATATTCAGCGACGATGGGCTTTCGTTTTTTGTATAACAATAGGTCTTTTTCTTTAAGATACGTCAGAATCTTTTTCACAGATACCGCTGAAAGTCCAGTTTCCTCTCTAATTTCCTTGATAAGCGAAAGGTTTTTTAGAGATTTCCAGACAGAGAGGGTGGAATCCCGCGTTAGAAACTCAGGGTCAACACCATGAGTCAGGCTCTGAATGTAGATTTCGGAAAGATTATGCACAGAATATTCTTCAACAACCATGACCACGCCATTCTCAATCTTCGCGAGTTTCTCTTTTTCAAGCTGGTGAACGGCATTGTACACTGTTGGTGGTGCATAGGGCAACCTATTGACAAGCTTTCGCAGCGGTTGAGACCTGATAGAAATCAGAGCAAACACAGCACTTCTTGCGTTCATGACAAAGTAAAGTATAATCATAATTAGTATATAAAGATTTATCTATATACTTTACGATACGTCACTTATTACTTTGAGCCCTGAATAAATTTCTGAGAATCGGTTCATTGCAATAATGCAGTTCGCCGTGCGTCGGTGGCGCCTTTAATCGCCTGGCTTTGCGTTCGTATCTGGCAGCAAAGCCAGCGTTTATTGGTGCCGCTCGAGCAAGAAAAAGGAATCGTGCGGGGCTGTGTCAGGCAGCTCTCACCTCCTGAACCCCGGAGGGGCCCGCCTTTTCAGGCGGGTATGACCATGGGAAGCAGTCCCAATCATCACAGGAAACCGGTTCCATTGCCATTCAAACCAGCTCCTCTGCCGACTCGTTCCAGGCCTTCCATTCCCGGTACTCGCGGGAATAGCTAGCCCAGATTGGCTGGTCGTTCATGCTCGCCTCTGCTTCCTTTACACCCGAGGCACAGGTGCCGATGTTTGTTTGAGACAACTTTTCTCACCGGTTTCCCGGGAGAAATGGTGGCCA
>DAJR01000058.1 GCA_002496385.1 Methanomassiliicoccales archaeon UBA147
CTGGCGCCCATGTCCCAGATGGCGCTTCTCATGATGGGCGAGGGAAAGGCATACTTCAAGGGCGAACTGATGGACGGCAAGGATGCCATGAAGAAGGCCGGGATAACCCCACCGGGTCTCCAGGCAAGGGACGGCCTGGCAATGATAAACGGCTGCAACCTCATGACCGCCANNAGCGGCCGCGATGTCGCTCGAAGCCCTGAAGGCCAACATGGGGCCTTACAACCCGAAGCTCCTGGATGCCAGGGGATTCCCCGGAGGCGTCAGGAGCGCCAAGTCAATCAAGATGCTCATCGCGGGCGGCGATCTTGCGGAGAAGCGTTTGAAGATCAAGGTCCAGGATGCCTATTCCATGCGTTCGACTCCCCAGGTCATCGGCAGCGCCCACGATGCGCTGACGTATGCCAGAAAGCAGATCGAGACCGAGATGAACGGCGTCGGGGACAACCCGGTCTTCTTCCCTGATGAGGATTTGCAGATTTCCGGAGCCAATTTCCAGGGCACTCCGATTTCGGTGCCGATGGACCTTGCCGGCATGGTGATAACAATGGTCTGCGTGCTCTCCGAGCGACGCATGAACCGGCTGAACAACCCGGCGCTGTCCGAGGGATTGCCGCCGTTCCTCACCAAGGGCGCAGGCATGTTCTCGGGGATGATGCTCAGCCAGTACACCGCGGACATGCAGATAACCGAGGCCAGGATACTCTCTGCCCCTGCAAGCGTCCTGTCGATTCCCGCTGCCGCCGACCAGGAGGATTTCGTCTCCATGGGCATGAACACGGCAATCAAGAACATGCAGATACTGGACAATGCCTACGGGATACTGGGCATCGAGCTCATGGCTGCCGCCCAGGCGCTCGATTTCAGGGACTTCAAGTTCGGCAAGGGCACCGAGAAGGCCAGGAAGGTCATCAGGAAACATGTGAAATTCCTCGACGTGGACCGCCCCCTGTACGTCGACCATACGGCCATGAAAGCGCTGGTCAAGAGCTGCGAGATACTCCTAGAGGTCGAGAAGGAAGTCGGTAGCCTCGGCTGAATTTTATTTTAAATAGGCCATTACGTTCTTCTTCCATGGAAGAGGCATGAGATGAGGTTGAGAGCCATCCTTGGTTTGGGCATTGCATCGGCGCTATTGATGTCAATCATCATGGGAATCGGTTCCCGTGGCTCGTTGCCGGAGGGCGATTTTCCGCAATACACGCTGCACCCGCCCATCAGGATAGACAGCAATGCGGGATTCACCCCGGCCAACGGGGTCACGGGCGGTTCCGGGACCGAGGCAGACCCATGGGCCATCGAGGGCTGGAACATCACGGGCGCGGCTCACGGCTTCTGCATCTACATCGGCAACACCACCGAGCATTTCGAAATAAGGGACTGCAGGGCGCACCATGCCTCCGGCAATTTCGTGGCATATTATTATACTGAATCGGGAATAATATTTTACAATGTCAGCAACGGGAGCGTGGTCGGAACAGTCATTGACTCGAACGATTTTGACGGAATCTGCCTTTACGGTTCCGACCGTTGCACGATTTCGGGGAACTCGGTTTCCGGGAACGAGTACGGCATCACAGTGATGGACTTCTCTGAAAACAACACCGTCGCGGGAAATGATGTGCGCTCGAACGAGTATTACGGCATCAACTTGATTCAGTCAGGCTGGAACATTGTGGATGGCAACACTGTCAATGGCACGTTCGGAAACGGCATCTGCATCTCGGAAGGCGCAGGCAATCATGTGGGGAACAACACAATAACGGGCTGTGAGAACGGGATTGATGTCTGGGACTCGGTCCGAAACAATATAGCAGGAAACCTGGCCGTCGGAAATGTGAACGGGATATACCTGGAATACGCGAGCCAGAACCGCATCGTGAACAACAATGCCTCGGCCAATACGGAATTCGGGATCAGGCTGGCCACTTCCGGAGGCAATACAATATTTCACAATACATTGAAAAACAACACGCTCGGCCAGGCCCGCGACGGGAGCGGGGGCAATGCCTGGGACAACGGGTATCCGTCCGGGGGGAACCATTGGGGCGGTTACTCGGGGCTGGATGCCAACAGGGACGGGTTCGGAGATGTGCCGTATCTGGACATCCTTGGGAACATGGGCGCGAGGGACAGGTACCCGCTCATCCAGGCCTGGTTCCCGGACATTACGGCCCCGGCTGCGGATGCCGGCCCCGATGCGGCCGTGGACGAGGATGTGCCGACTGCATTCAACGGGACAGCCAGCCATGACAACGTGGGCATCGTGGATTATTCATGGACATTCCTCAGCGGGGGCGAGAATGTGACCCTGGCAGGCATGTGCCCCATTCATAATTTCACCGAGCCGGGCGTTTACTCAGTGACCCTGTATGTAAAGGATTCGGCGGGGAATCAGGGTCTGGACACACTTTCGGTGGCAGTGAAGGACGTGACACCGCCGGAAGCCGATGCCGGCCCCGACTTGACCGTATGCCTGGAAGGCCATTGTGATTTCAACGGCTCGGCCAGCGCTGACAATGTGGGAATTGCCGAGTATGCCTGGACCTTCAATGACGGCTTCGCCGACATCATTCTTTCTGGGGTGCTGCAGTCACATCATTTCCTGCTGGCCGGCTCATATCCGGTGACCCTGGAGGTGAAGGATTCCTCGGGACTTGCGGATTCGGACACAATGCTGGTCACGGTGATGCCTGACACGCAGCCGCCCGTCGCCGATGCCGGTCCAGACCAGACCGTCGTGCTCTCGGAGAGCGTGAGATTCAACGGCACAGGGAGCACTGATGACTTCGGCATATCAAATCACACATGGAATCTCACGTGCAACGGCACAGCCTGGCTGCTCTACGGCCCCGAACCGGCGCATACCTTTTGGGAGCCGGGCAATCACACGGTCACACTGACTGTGACGGACGCGGCAGGCAACCGAGGCACCGACACCATGACTGTGAGCGTTATGAGCCCGACCAATGATTCCGATAATTCCAGCACGGACGACATCCTAGACAGCGAATCCGGGCATTTCGTTTGGGCTGCGGCCGGGGGAATCGTGGCAGTAGCGGCAATCATCCTCGTTGCAATAATGATATTGCGCATCAGGAGAAAATAATTATTAATTATATATAAATTATTAAATTAATCTCTCGGCCGCCATCACGACAGCTACCAGCACGGTGAGGACGAGGAAAGTCAGCTTGATATGCTTGCCTGTGAGCTTGGCTATTCCGGCCTTGGTGCCCAGGAACGCGCCGACAAAGCAGGTCGGGGCCAGAATGAGCAGTTGCTCCGCCATCTCCAGGTCCATATTCCCCGAGCCCCCGGTAAGGTAGATCGCAATGCCCACGGCCGTGGTCGGGACTATCGTGGCGGCGGAGGTTCCCACGGCAAGCTTGATGTGCCTGCAGAGGAGGTATATCAGAATCGGGACCATGATGGCCCCCCCGCCGATCCCGAAGGCGCCGGAGAGGAAGCCGCCGAACACTGCCACTCCCATGGAAGTCAGCAGATATGGGGTGCACATCCTCGAATCATCGTCGCGGTCCGGCCTGAGGCCCCTGTACAGATCATAGGTCATCCAGACTGAGAGACCGACTATCACGGACAGGAAAAGCCACATGAAGGTCTCCTCGCTAATGCTCAGATTGAACATCGTCCCCAGGACAGCGCCGGAGCATGCCCCTATGGAGAGCAATCCGGCCAATCTCATATCGACATTCCCGGCCTTCCTGTGCTGGTAGAGCGCCGCCAGCGAGCCCGCGAACACCAGGCACAGAGAAGCCGCGACCGCCGAATCCTTGCCCAGGCCGCCCAGCATTATCAGGGCGGGCACATACATTATCCCGCCGCCCAGGCCCAGGTTCGAGTAGAGGGCTGCCACCGTGAATGCGACCACCGCCAGAATGACGAAAGTAACCGGCTCCATCGGCATGGGAAATATGCTAATGGGTAATAACATTATTCAAAAATCCTGTCTATCATCCATTTGGCATCGAATACCGCGAACTCGCCGTATTCCTGGCCCGTGCTTACGAAAATGATCGGCTTCCCGACCGCATGGGCAATCGATAGTGCCGCCCCGCCCTTCGCGTCGGCGTCTATCTTGGTGAGGATGACAGCATCGATGCCCACAGCCTCGTTGAACTTCCTGGCCTGCTCCACTGCATCGTTCCCCGCGAGGGAATCGCCGACGAAGACTACCATGTCGGGCTGGGCTATCCGCTTCACCTTTTTCATCTCGTCCATCAGGTTTGCATTTGTCTGCATACGGCCGGCCGTGTCGATCAGGACGACGTCCTTGTGCCTGGCCTTGGCATGCTCGATGGCGTCATATGCCACTGCCGCAGAATCTGCGCCCGCCTGGTGCTTGATTATCTTTGCGCCCAGCTTCTCGGAGTGGATGGTCAGCTGCTCGATCGCCCCCGCGCGGAATGTATCGCCGGCTGCCAGAACAACAGTCCTCTTCTTTGACATCAGCCTGTGCGCGATCTTGGCGATGGCGGTCGTCTTTCCCGTGCCGTTCACGCCAACGAACATCAGAACTACCGGCTTCTCATGCTTTTCAATGTAATCGTCAAAATTCAGCGGGGAGGCCTCCAGGACCTTCTGCAGCGAGGATTTAATTGCATGGTCCACCGCCTGCTGGAAATCGGCGCTGCGCTTGACGCGCTTGCCGAGAAGCTCGGCCTTCAGCTGGGATTTGAGCACCTCGATGACTTCGACCGCCACATCGGATTCCATGAGCCCGACCTCGAGGTTCCACAGCATCTCGTCCAGCTTGGATTCCTTTATCTCTTTGCCGCTCTCATCTGAAATGGCATCGTCGGAAACTGCCTCGGCTTCTTTATTCATTTTTGAGAACATGCCTTTTAGAAACTTGAACATCGGACCACCTATTTAGCGCGGTTCGCTTCCATCTGCTCGTACACTTCCTCAAGGATGGCGCTGAGGTCATTCGCCCTGGCCTCGGCCTTGGCCAACTTCCCGGAGAGCTCGTTCTGGGCATTCTTAATCTCTTCCAGCTGCCTGTCCAGCCTCTCTATGATGGCTTCGAATTTCTGCCCGACCGCAAGGTTCGAGCCGATGCTGGCTATAGCCTTGCTCGTGTTCCCCAGGGTGGCATGCACCCAGCAATTCGCGCCGATGGGGACCAGTATATCATCTCCCTCTTTCTTGTCCTTCAGTTCCTCGAGCGCTCCCTTGGCGCGGGAATACTCCTCAAGCGTGATATGGATAAATTCGCCCTGCTTGTGCATGTTGTCAAGCTGGGCGCGCAGCAGCTCCATCTCCTGGGTAGCCGCCATGATCTCCTGCTCGTTCATCCTACTGTCCACCCAGCTTGAAGCTGATAATGCTATCGGTCACTTCGTCGGGCTTGAGTTCCTTTACATCGGTGATATGGATGTCGTAGCGCTTGACCTTGTGCTTGCTGCCAAGGTCCGAAAGTATGAACTCCTCTGCGCCTTTCTTGTCGTTGGACAGGACTTCCTTGGTGAAACTCTGGGACAACCTGCCCATCTTGAAACTGCCAGTTACTTTGAAAGCCTTCATTTTTACACCTGAGGGGCTGAAAAGGTGGTTGGTAATAAAGATTGCCGTGTGACATCATTGCCGAAAAGGATTTAATACCCGCCATGATTCAGCATTGAAACCAAGCGGGCGTAGTGTAGCCTGGTATCACTCTAGCTTGCCAAGCTAGTAACTCGGGTTCAAACCGAAGACGAATGGCAATCAAAAACAAAATCATTCGTCGAGGCGCGGACGGGTCGCGAAGCGATTCGACCAGCGTCCTCAATGAGCTGTGCTCGTTGAGGATTTACCTCTTCGTGGAAAATCCCGGCGCCCGCACCTTTTCCTTACCGTCGATTCATAATTGTTCTCATGAAAAGGTGCTCCAAAATGATTCCATACGCCTAATACTTCAATTCCATTAAGCAGGGAGACGCATTAGGCTGGCGCAGAAGTTTGGGGTACCGGCGTTTATTGCCAAACTTCTGCATCCCGGCGCCCGCACTTATTTCATTTATTTATTAGATACGTGCGGTCGCCTGCGACGAATTTAATATTCATTGACAAAGTAAATTCGCCTCACTCGCATCGATGTTGGGTGTCTGCCATGGAGCTACGATGCTCGTCCCGGCGCCCGCATCTTTTCTTTTCTGTCGATCAGTTACTGCAGTCAGGAAATGGTGTTAATGTCTGTTGGGATACGCCCATATTCCTCCAGTTACCATGCGCTAAAGAATCCAAGCCACGCGGTTTGAGCCTTCACCCCACAATCCCGCCCACGATGGCCCCGAGCACATCGTTCACCATCGCCCTCCTCCACTCACCCTCCAGGGCCTCCAGCGCCCCTGAGACCTCCATGGTTCGGACAAGTGCCCCCGCCCTCTCCATCAGGATGATGGGCGGCAGAGTGCCCAGGGGTGAAATGTAGACCGAGGGGATGCCCAGGACCGCGGCCTCCTTGGCCATTGTCGCGCCCTCGCCCAGATATCCCGAGGAAAGTGCCAGCAGGGAATGCGCGTCCTCAGGCTTCCGGACAGCAATGCAGCCCTCCGGGACCTCCTCGCCCGACTCGTTGCACATGACGACCTGGCCCTTTGCCGAAAGCGCCTTGACCAGCTCCCTCTTCCGCTCGGGAGAAAGCCCCCTGACCCCCGAGTCATGATGCGCCGTCCAGCCTATGAACCTGACCACGAAGTACTTTCCGCTGAGCCCGTGCCTGGCCAAAACGCCCCTGTCCGGAGTAAAGGGATGCAGATAGGCCATCTCCTTGCAGCCAGGATATGTCGTTTGGTTCGCGAACATCCCCTTCAGGCATTCGGGGGTGATGACCTTGGTCGCTTGGGCCACCGATATCCTGTTGACAAATGGCGTGCCCGGAGTGTCCGTGAAAAGGATGCTGGACTTCCCGAGGGAATGCGCCGCCCTGGCCACGTAGGGGTTGTGTACCCCCACAAGCCTGTCCGCGCCGAAAGCCTCTGCAGTGTCAGCCACGAACTTTGTCGCCTTGAAGAGGTTCAGGGGTCGCCAGCCGTCCGGCCTTGTCTCGAAAGGAATCTTGTAGGCGTCAAGCAGCCGCAAGGTGACATCCTTGTCACGCGCGGTGATTTTCACCGAGTGCCCGCGCCTCTCCAGCTCCCAAATCGCGTTCTTGAAGAAGTGCACGTGCGCCGGATGGCCCATGTCGATAAGGATCTTCATCGCTTGCATTATCCACATTCCGGTATAATAGGGTTTGCGCAAGTTGAATGCAGTTCCAATCATTTGGAAGCAACGCATTCGACGATGGCGCGAAGACGATTTCATCCTGAATCCAGCGCCATGCAGCTCGCAGCATTTTGCACACAATCGGTGAATACGAAGACTAAATCCAAATAAAAAAAAGTATTCGCCATGGGTAGTCAATTTGCATGCATATACTCCCAATTCGTAAGGCCGGTAATCGGCAATCTGCAAGCGATGAGATTACCGGAAGAAATGCACGTGCGCCGGATGGCCCATGTCGATAAGTACCTTCATCTGGTGACAATATGCGATTCCTGGTATAATATTTCTCCCCATGGCAAGTGTTGAATGCAGTTCCAATCATTTGGAAGCGACGCATTCGACGATGGCGCGAAGACAATTTCATCCTGAATCCAGCGCCATGTGGCTCGCAGCATTTTGCACACAATCGGTGAATTCGCTGACTAAATCTACTTGTTTGGAGAATTCGCCATGAATCGACAATTTCCAAACATATATGATTCACAGCGTTGCCGGTAATCGCCAATAAAGAAACGATTTGATTACCGGCCTACGTCGATAAGTATCTTCATCTGGTCGCATTATCGGAATCCCAGTATAATATCTTTCCCCACGGACGCTCCGAATAGGGTTCAACCATCCCTGGATTCAGTTACGGCCAACCCGTTCACAAGTTTCAGTGGTCCTGAAGGTTCAATCTTCTCCGCTAATCCGTGGTAACATTTAATATCTTATTCATTCTATTACTCCTGCAGCAGAGGAGGTCGTACTCTGAACGGCATCTCGAAATTTGTTTGGGCAGTGAGTTTGAGTCTGATAATGGTATTCTCGTCTTTCGCGGTCATCGGCAGCACGCCGGTCCAAGGCGACTCCGAGCCAGTGCCCACCCCCGACGCCGAGCCTGTCGGCCCAGAGCCGCAGTGGGACTGGAATCCCTGGACGACATACAACGGCACAACCGTGTACCATTCATTTTCCGAGATGGAGACCGAGATATTCTGGATTGCGGAGACTTACCCACACATCACCAAGCTGGTGAGCATCGGCAAGTCCTGGCAGGGCCGCGACATCTGGGCGATGAAGGTCTCGGACAACCCGTATGTCGAGGAGGAGGACGAGCCGGAAGTCTATTTCAATTCCAACCACCATGCAAGAGAGTGGCTGACCATCGAGAACGCACTTTACTTCCTGAGGTATCTCACCAATTTCTACGGCTCCAATGCCACTGTCACGAACATTGTCGACACCAGGCAGATATGGGTAATCCCCACGGCCAACCCTGACGGCAGGGTGTACGACTCGGCAGGAGACGACCCAGCCATCCATGCCAGGCAGCCCTGGGGGTGGCGCAAGAACACCCGGGACAACGACAACTCCGGAACGTTCACCGAGGCCGCCGACGGCGTGGACCTGAACAGGAACTATGGATACCTGTGGGGCGCTGCCGGCGCCACCTCGGACCCGATCCAGGACGTCTACGGCGGGCCATATCCCTTCTCCGAACCGGAAACCGCTGCCATCAGGGACTTCTGTCGGCAGCACGATTTTGTGTTTGCCATCTCATTCCACACTTACAGCCAGCTCATACTCTACCCTTGGGGCTGGAGCTATGAGAACGCCCCTGACCATGACGCTCTCAAAGCCGTGGCGGAGAACATGGCCGGCGTGATAACCAACAAGGCCGGAAGCCAGTTCCCTGGATACACGCCCCAGAAGTCCAGCGGTCTCTACCCGACAGCGGGCAGTGATGATGACTGGCTCTACGGCGAGCTGGGCACCTTCGCATACTGCATCGAGATGTACCCGAACGTCCAGGACGACGACAACAGCGCGTATGCTAGCTACCAGGCCGTGAGCACGACTTACGGTTACGACCTGTTCCACCCCAGGTCCGACAAGGTGATACCGGCATGCCAGGACAATCTCCCGGCCGTGCTGCTGCTCTGCACACTGGCAGATAACCGATTCCAACTCATTGACCATGTTGAGATAGACCCGGAAACCGCGGAAGCGCGAATTCCGGCCGGAACCAGCGCCAATGTCCTGCTGGATGTGACGGACAACGGCAGAAGGGCTGATTCTTTTACTATATCCCGCACCACAATCTCGGGCTGGACCATTAACGTCACGCCTTCACCGATGAGTCTGGCCAGGAACGAGACCAAGATAGCGACGCTGAGCGTCACTGTTCCCGCTGGAGCCACACCAGGTTTCTACAATATATGGGTCAACGCGACATCCACAACGAATTCATCATGCAGGGATTCCAGCCTTGTGACCATTGAAGTGCCGCATCCTGACGATGTAGCCCCGCTCACCCTTGAGCCATTCACCGAGATGGGGGACTTCCCAAAGGGCCAGTACAGGATAGATTCCCTGGTCGAGAACGTGGGCGAGATTGCGGTACCAAACTTCAACACTACCCTGACCATATCGCAGCTGGGCGTGGGCAGCACCGTGACGGTTTTCCAGGACAACATGGACGTGGACGGGAGCAAGTGGGAGGTCATCAACCATGACGGTGCCCAGTCGAATGCCGTCTGGCATCGCCAGACTGCCAGAAGCCATACCTCTCCGTATTCGTGGTACTGCGCACCCGAGGGCTCGACATCCTACAACAACAATATCATACAATCTCTGCAGATGGCACAGCCGGTGAGCCTTGAGCGCTACACCTCGGCCACACTCTCATTCTTCAGCAGGTACACCACCGAAGAGTATTGGGATTTCTGCATGGTCGAGGGCTCCAGGGACAACGGCAAGTCATGGGACTACATCATTAGATATAACGGGAACGGACCCACGAGCTTCACCGAATTCAATCTGAACCTCTCGCAATTCCTGGGCACAGAGCAGTTCAAGCTCAGGTTCAGGTTCACGTCCGATGATTATAACCCTACCACCTATGCCGGTTTCTATCTCGACACGCTCACCATAACCGCGAGCGACCCCAGCGAGACAGTGATATTCAGCCCACCGGCCCTCTCGGTTTCTCCGTTGGCAGTGGGCGCAAGCCAGGAGCTTTCCTGGACCTACAATTTCACCGACTCCGGTACGTACCTGGCCAGCGTGGAGACGCTCCATGCCAACGACAGCAACGCCGCCAACAACGTGAGGGATGTGATGTTCTACATCAACAACTCGCGCACCCTGCCGGAGTTCGAAGGAATAAAATCAGTCACCAACCCGGGCATGGGCCCATCTCTGGAAATCGCATGGGGCGCTGGCCTTCAGATAAACGACCCGCTGACTTACAGGGTTTACAGATTTGATCATGCGCCGACGCTGGCCGAGGTCAATGCCGCAACGCCCATTTACACGGGCACGGCGCTGGAGTACACGGACTCATCCGTGGTTCTGGGCCAGACCTACTATTACGTCGTGAGGATGGTCGATGCCTTTGGCCAGGCCGAATACAATGTTGTCACGCTCAGCGGGACGCCCGGCATATCGGTCGATCAATGGGGGCTCAGCAACAATGTCCCGGTAGTGGAAGGGTTCCAGGCTTCGAACGGCGGTGGCACAACGTCGACCAACCTTGTGCTTACGGCTCCATCCGGCATAACTGCAGGAGAGCTTCTGCTTCTGATTGTCTGCGATGATTATGCCAATACGGCAACGCACTTCAATGCGGTGACCGGTTGGACGAAACTCGGGGAGTCCGGAAGTGCCACGCCCGATGCCTACATTGGCGTATACTGGCGCATAGCGACAGGCACTGAAGGCTCATCCCAAACAGTCACTTCGACAGCCGCAGCATACTGGTTGGGCTGGTACCTCCGCATCTCGGGGGCAGATACCACTGCGCCGATCAACGCACAGAGCTTTGCCATATCCTCAGCCACTGGCGTCAATCCGCATGTCATTCCGCAAATAACGACCACTGTCGACAAATGCCTTGCCATCTACGGCCTTTCATTCGACGGCGGTGATGGCGCGCTTTTCTCGGTTGCATCGCCATGGACAGAGTCGGCAGAGCAGACGAATGGTGCCACCACACTCCGCAACTCGGGTTGCTGGGGTACGAAGGCTCAGGCGACAGCGGGGGCAACGGGAACTGCTAGCGTCACATGCGCCCAAACCGATGGTGCCGCTTACTTCCAGCTGGCAATCAGGCCATTGCTTGTGGCCACCCTGGACGACAACACAGTCAACTGGACCTCGGCGGGTGAGGATGTCGCTTATTACAACATCTACCGCTCCGATTCCCCATCAGGCCCCTGGGATGCGGCCCACAGAATCGCCACGGTCGGCGCGGACACGTTGACATACTGCGATCTGGACAGGGGCCAGGCAGACTCCATATACTGGTGGTACGTCGTCCGGGCAATCGATGGCTACGGCACCGAAGAAACCAACACCAACGCCGTTCAGGAACCCGGTGCTGGGTGGGTCCCGTATTCCATTTCACTCACAGGTAAATTGTCCAACAGCTGGGTCTTCGTATCGTACCCTGTCACCGTCTCAGGCCACATCGAGGCCGTAATCAACGACACCCTGAACGGGGACGGCGGTACAGACTGGGACGTGGCCAAGACCTGGGACAACCAGCTGAAGAAGTGGCTCACCTACAGGAAAGGCGGGACCGCTAACACCTTCACCGATGTCGACAATAGGGTGGGGATATGGCTGCATCTCACCTCGAATGGCGCGGACCAGATGCTGGAGCTGCCTTCCACCGGCGCATATCCGGGAGTGATGGTCATCAACCTGTACACCGGCTGGAACCTGGTGGGCTACCCATCGGGAACTTCAAGGATGGCCCCCCTCACTTTGCCGGGATTGGCGAACATTGTCTCTGAGTGGCAGTCAGCAAGCCCGTACATTTTGGACAAGGCGCCCGGCGACGTCATGATGGCGCACGGGAACGGGTACTGGGTTCACGTGACAGCTGACTGCACCTGGACCTTGGAGCCGTAAAGTTGAATGCCGCGCCCAGTAATTCCAAATGTCCCGCAGGACTTTGGATACCGGAAAAAGCTAGAGAAAAGCGAGACAGGGTATTCAGCCTATTCCCCGGACCTTCCGGGCTGTGTGGCAGCCGGAAAGACCGCAAAGGAGGCCGAGAGGCGGATGTACGAAGCCGTCGAATTGCATATTCAAGGCATGCTGGAGGACGGAACTCCCATCCCAGAACCGAGCACATCGTCCGTTTATGCGATAATACAGAAATAGGATAGCCAGGCTGCCTGAAAAATCGCGCATGCAGGACATCCGGCGATTACGAATACCGTTCCCCTGTGATGCCGATACACGGTCCAAAATCCCCATGTTTAAATACCTGGAAAGTCATATTCAGTCCGAGGAGTTGTGGGCGTGAAGACCATGATGCCGATAGCCAGATATCTTGTGCCTCTAGTTGTCATAGTGATGATTTTCCCGGCGATGTCGGTGGCGTCGCCCACCAACCTGTCCCGGACTTCGGATACATTGCCAGTCCAGATGGGCCGAACCGGTCTCACACCGCCCACCGCACCTTTCACAGAGGACATGCCTGCCACCCCTAACTGGGTATCGGGGGGTCTGGTCTACATCATCGTGCAGGACTACTTGTACGCCATTATCCAGGCAAGCATTGACAATCTCGCGTACAACATCGAGAACCGGAGGAACGCGCCTTACATGGTGGAGATATTGAATGATACTTGGACCAGCCACGTCCAGGTGAAGGCTGCGCTGCAGTATGGTCATTCCCAAGGCATGACAGGCGCCATCCTGGTGGGAAACATCCCGATGGCCTGGTACGAGATGCTGAACGACCCGAGCTTCGGGGACAACTACTGGGAAACTTTTCCAATAGACCTTTACTTCATGGACCTGGACGGCTCCTGGAGCGGGGGCGGCGGTGGGAGCATGTCAGACCCCTACACATCGCATCTCCCCGGAACCGGAGACCTGAAGCCGGAAATCTGGGTGGGCAGGATATATGTGGAATCCCTGCTTTCCGGGGAAGGCACCGAGCAAGAGGTGATTGAGTACTACCTGGACAAGGTGGACGACTACTCCCGCGGATTGACGGCAAGGCAGAACCGCGCCCTGGTGTATGTGGACGATGACTGGTACGACTGGGCTGACGAGTGGAGCGGCAACGTGGGGATGGTTTATCCGGTAAGGACGCTTGTCAAGGACCCTCTCACAACAAGGACGTCGGACTACCTGAGCAGGCTTTCAGAGGACTATGAATGGGTGTCGCTCTTCGCCCACACGGGAAAATACTATCACGCGTTCAAGGTCAATGCCGCATATGACTATTGCTACAACCTGGACATAGTGGACGCAGCACCGCCTGCGCTATTCTACAACCTGTTCTGCTGCGGGGCATCCGATTTCAGCTATGACCTGCACTACGGCTACATCACGGGCCATTATGTGTTCAACAGCGATTCCGGCCTCGCGGCGATTGGCTCGGCCAAGACCGGTTCCATGCTAGGTTTCGAATTGTTCTATGCACCGCTCTCCGAGGGTGCCTGCTTGGGGGAAGCCTTCAATGACTGGTTCAACCACCTGGACCTCTCCGGCCTGGAGGCGAAGTCCTGGTACTACGGCATGAACATAGCCGGGGATCCGACCCTCGAGACAGGCGGATACACGTACGACCCTGACCCGCCCCTGCCCCCGTCCGACCTCAGTGTCGAGCACTGGGGGCCATCAATGTTCCAGGGGGCCGGGACCAGGTACATGAGGCAGGACGGGGCGCTGGGGACATCGCAAACCGAGGTCATGGCCAACTACCAGTCCGGGAGCGGGGGAACCGTGTACACGGGCTTCAGAGCCTGGAGGAAGCAAGCGGGCGGTGCCGAAACCGAGATAACAAACGGTGTCCAGGCCATCGTTTACAGATCGGTAAGCGCCTCGGGCATCCAGACTGCCAACTACTCCTGCCCGCAGACAGCACTCACGCCCACTGATTCTATAGTGGTCAGGATCTACCAGAGCAGGGATATAAACCCCCCGACCGGCCTGGCAGCGACATTCGAGACAGGGCCGCTGGGCGCGACCCAGCTGGATGCCACCACCTGGACCATAAACTATTACACGCAAAGATATGTCGTATACAATAGGTTCTACTGGGGCAGCCCGACCTATGATTCCAAGATAGAGGGGCTCGCATGGTCTGTCGTGTCAAACCCTCCCGACCACAACACCCTTAACTGGACGGCAAGCCCCAGCCCGGATGTTGTCAAGTACAATGTGTATCGCTCGGACACAGAGGCCGGGGCCTATTCCAAGATAGGCCAGGTTGACTCGGGAACACTCACATATCTGGATTTCAACATGGGCCAGGCGGATTCCACGCTCTGGTGGTACATCGTGCATGCCGTGGGTGTGGGCGGTAACGAGGACCTCGGCGTTGACCACGTCCGGGAACCGGACGCGGGCACACCGTATTCCATTTCACTCACAGGTAAATTGTCCAACAGCTGGGTCTTCGTATCGTACCCTGTCACCGTCTCAGGCCACATCGAGGCCGTAATCAACGACACCCTGAACGGGGACGGCGGCACAAACTGGGACGTGGCCAAGACCTGGGACAACCAGCTGAAGAAGTGGCTCACCTACAGGAAGGGCGGGACAGCCAACACCTTCACCGATGTCGACAATAGGGTGGGGATATGGCTGCATCTCACCTCGAATGACGCGGACCAGATGCTGGAGCTGCCTTCCACCGGCGCATATCCGGGAGTGATGGTCATCAACCTGTACACCGGGTGGAACCTGGTGGGCTACCCATCGGGAACTTCAAGGATGGCCCCCCTCACTTTGCCGGGATTGGCGAACATTGTCTCTGAGTGGCAGTCAGCAAGCCCGTACATCGCGGACAAGGCGCCCGGCGACGTCATGATGGCGCACGGGAACGGGTACTGGGTTCACGTCACATCAGACTGCACTTGGACTGTGGAGCCGTAAAGTTGAATGCCCCCAGTAATTCCAAATGTCCCGCAGGACTTTGGATACCGAAAAAAGCATTCGACGATGGCGCGGGAACAATTCCAAATTAAATCCAGCGCCATGCGGCTCGCAGCATTTGACAAACA
Organism: Methanomassiliicoccales archaeon UBA147; assembly: GCA_002496385.1. GTDB lineage: Archaea > Thermoplasmatota > Thermoplasmata > SG8-5 > SG8-5 > UBA147. Next base: position 15,285 of record DAJR01000058.1, read on the forward strand.
ATCGGTGAACGCCGGCGCTGAACCGTTCCGAATGTCCAGCAGGACTTCGGATGGAAAATAAAGGCGTTCGCCATGGGTAGTCAATTGCCAAACAATGATTCCCAAAACGTAAGGCCGGTAATCGACATATTTCGAACAATGAGATTACCGGCGGACTGCACGTGGACAGTGAATCCGTAAAGGAAATATTCACTTCTCCCCGCACTCCCTCTCCCCTGTCTCGCAGTATTTCAGGAACTTGCCGACCCACTGTGGATCCCTCGGCGCAGTCTGGATGAACTCGACGAACTTCTTGAGCCGCACGGCCGATTCGCCGGTCATGTGATGCTCCATCGCGCATGCGTCCTTCTCCGCCGCTTCCCTGTCAATGCCCAGTATCACGAGAAAATTGGCGATGACCCTGTGCCTGGCCATGAGCTCCCTGGCAATCTTCGCGCCTGCCGGCGTCAGCCTCGCGCCCAGGTAAGGTTCGTATTCCACCAGTCCCTCGCCCTGGAGCTTGGCCAGCATCTGTGTGACCGAGGGGGGTCGCACGCCCATGTGTTCTGCGATGTGCCCAGTCTTTGCGCGCCCGTTCTCCTTCTGCAGGACATGTATCGTCTCGATGTACTCTTCCTTTGTCAGCTTCCTCAAACAATCACCTACAGCATGAGCAAGCTTGCAGCCATTATGGCCATGCCCATAACGACGCCTATCACCACGATGTGGCTCTTTCCGTAGCTGTATGCAGCCGGGATTATTTCATCCACGGAGATGTACACCATTATCCCTGCCACGCAGGCAAGCAGTACCGCCAGCATCGCATCGTTCAGGAACGGCATCAGGACAAGGTAGGCGATGACCGCGCCCAGGGGCTCGGCGAGGCCCGAGATGAACGAGTATTTCAGGGCTGTCTTCTTGGAGCCTGTGGCGCAGTACAGCGGCACGGAGACCGAGATTCCCTCCGGGATGTTGTGGAGGGCGATGGCGAATGCGATGACCACTCCCAAGTTTATGTCCGTGAGCGCGGTCGCGAATGTCGCGATCCCCTCGGGAAAATTATGGATGGTGATGGCCAATGCCGTGAACATGCCGGTGCGCATCATCGCGGGCGTGCAAACGCCCTCGGCATCCTCCCTGCCCCGCCCGTGCCTCCTGCCGTCCTGGAAGTGGTGCGGGTTCTCCATCTCGGGGATTATCAGGTCGATTATTGCGATGAAAACGACGCCTGCGAAGAATGCAAGGATGGCCTTTGCCTCGCCTGCGCCCTCGACGGCATCGGGGAAAAGCTCGACGAAAGAGACATAGAGCATCACACCGCCTGACAGCCCCAGCGCAAAGGGAAGGAACAGTTTCCTGGGACGCTTTATGCCGAAGGCTATCAGTGCGCCTATCACGGTCGACAGGCCTGCAAATGTGCTGAGCAGCAGGGCGATGATCACAGGAGACATGCGAATCCACCTTTTAGGTTTGCCTAATCGTTAGGTATGCCTAAATAATATATTAAACTTTCGCCCCGGAACAATGTCTCATAGTACCAGTTCGTATGTCACCCTGCACCGGTCCTTGCCCTTGCTCTCGCAATCCAGCATATGCACCTTTCCCAGCTCCCGGGTGTTGCGGACGTGCGTCCCCGCGCAGGGGCAGACGTCGAAGCCAGTGACCTCTATGACTCTGAGGTCGCTCACCGATCTCGGTATCAGGTCCAGGTTGCACCTCTCCTGGTTCACGCGCTTCTCCAGGTCCGCACGCTTCTCCTGGTAGATCCGGACGTCGATGTTCCTGGCGATTATCTCATTGGATTCCTTCTCGATGGCAGCAAGCTGTTCGTCGGTGAACTTGATTGGGTGGAAGTCCACCCTGGCGCGGTCGTGGTAGAGCTGATTGCCGACCGTTCGCGCCCCGAACCCGTCGAACACCACTCCTGAGACTATGTGCTGGGCTGTGTGCATCCTCATGTGCCCATGCCTCCTCTCCCAGTCAAGCGTGCAATGCACATTTCCTTCGGGAACCGGCCCATCCAGGAAATGTCTGATAGGCCCTTTCTTGGTCACCATTCTCACGCGGGACCTTCCGCCGGACCATTCCAACCACCCGGTGTCCGAGGGCTGACCGCCGCCCTCGGCATAGAACGCGGTCCTGTCCAACTCGACGTAATCATCCCCCCTGGCAGTGACCACCGCGTCCCATTCGCGGATGTAGTTGGCCTCGATGCTCGGCATGTACAATATCTCGGTCATTCCTTTCAAGAAGTGCATGCTTGGTAATAAACATGACGCGGGCTGACCGTTATTTCGCGGATACCCTCACTCCATCAAATAGCATGCTCGGATTTCCGTTGGGGTCATCCGGGAAGTGAACGCGGTCCTCGATGCCCGCAACCTCTTTCAGCAGTTCGTAGATATTGCCCGAGATGAGTCCGTCTTTCACCCGGCCGACTATCTCGCCGTTCTTCACGAAATATCCCGGTGCCAGTCCTACCGAGAAATCGCCGTTCAGGATGTTCCCGGAATGCGGGCCTATGATGTCGCTGACTATGATACCCCTGGCCATTGAGCCGACCATGTCCCCGAATTTGTCTTTTCCGGTTGCGAAGGACATGTGCTTCAGAAGAGGCACGGGCTGTGTGCGGATTGGGTTGCCAGGCATGAAGAATTCGCTTCTGAACCCTGTGCCGGTGGGCTTCATATTCAGCTTTGCCGCATAGTCCAGATTCACGAAGCAGGATTTGAACACTCCGCGGTCGATTATTTTCAGCTTTCTCGTGGAAACGCCCTCGTCGTCGAAGGCGCAGGGATTTACTTGTGCCGTGTCCAGCGGGTTGTTTATGACGCTTATCGATTCGGAGAACACATGTTTGCCCGCCTTACCGGTTAGCGGCGATGTATTCTTGAACAAGTTTTTTCCGTTCGCTCCCTCGAATATCCTCCACAGTATCGGGAAAAGGGCATCGGTCATGAAAAGCACCGGGTAATTACCGGTGCTCACTTCGACCGTCGGTATTGTGGCTTTGTAAGTTTCCAGAATCTCGTCGAGCAGTTTTTTCTTGATTTTTTTGGGACCAACACTGTAGAAAGACTGGTACACTCCGTTGCTGGTTTTTGGGTATATCATGTGGATTGCGGAATAAACATAGGATGTTCTCGCTTTGCGGTCCAGACCTCCGCTGTTGATGATGCGCACGTTTTTTCTGTTGAACCCGTTATATAAGTTGAGCTGGCCTTTAACCTCTCCTTCAAGGTAATTGGAAATTTCCTCGCTGTTTTCCAGAAGGTCCGAATAATTCAGCGATTCAACACGTTTGTCATAGGACTCTATTGAAGCAATTTTGGACTGGCCGGGGAAAGAAAATTCTGCGCCGACCTTTCCTGCAAGGGATAGCACGGCACCGTCCACGGCGGCCTCGCGGTTCCGGAGATTGTTCAGGTATGAAGATCCGAGGTTTTTTTTCCTGATTATCCGGATGGCATACCCGCCGGTCATGTTGCCGCCCAGGTTCTTGAGCGTGCCGTTTTCAACGGACAGCGTGCAGCTCCTCGATTCGTTGAAGAACACTTCAGATTCGTCCGAAATTTTCTCAGTTTTGCGAAGCAGGGTCTCCATATCACTCGCCTCCAACAACGGCGCCGGTTATCAGCATGTTCGGGCCTCCGTGCGCTGATTTGATGTTGTACTGCACTCCTTTTCCGCATCCGCCCCTTTCACAGAAGACAAGCTCATTGTCAGCCGCCCGGATTTTTTTGAGTGTCGTGAAGAGATTGCCCATGAGATTTGTGTCCAGTATCATCTCGCCCAGCTCGCCGTTTCTCACACGGTATCCGTATTGTGTGCCGAAAGTGAAGTTCTCCCCGTTGGTCTGGCCGCCCTTCGCGTCGCAAAGATAAAGTCCGTCTTTGGCGGCTTCCAGCAATTCGCTGAATTTGAATTTGCCAGGTTTAACGTATATGTTTCCCATCCTGATTATCGGAAGGTGGCCGTGGTCCTCTGCGATGCAGTGGCCTGTGATGCTCTCGTTGAAGCTGGCCGCGGTTTTTCTCGAGTGCAGCCTGCCCTTCAGGACTCCTTTCTCTATCAGGGTAATAGGGCGGACGGCAACCCCTTCGTCGTCGTATCTGTAAAAACCCAGATTTCCGGGCATAGTGGAATCCGCGATTATGGTAATGTTCTCGGAACCCAGCTTCGCACCGACTCTCATCCTTTTTCTGAATTGAGCCTTGTCCTCTATGCCATCGGCCTCGCTGAGATGTCCGAATGCCTCATGCGCGAAAACTCCGGTCATTGCCGGGTTCAGAATGACATCATACTTCCCGCCTTTTATGGACTTTGCATCCAGAAGCTTCCTCGCGATTTTTACCTTCTTGACGAAAACATCGTTTCTGTTCAGGAGTGATGCCATGCCAGTAGCTCCGCCTATGGAAACGCGCACGTTCCTTACCTGCGTGCCTCTCTTTGCGGATATCTCGCCGGCGATGCCCACCGTCATAAGCTCTTCGGAAATGTCAGTCCCTTCCGAGTTCATGTAATGCTTCTGCCGGTTCACTTCGAAATACTTTAACTCAGTACCTTTGATGTCAGGTTGGTCCAAAATCAGTCCGTTGTAAGTTTTCAGTATGTCCAGCTTCTCTTCCATCGGCACTTTTCTGGGGTCATTGGCGAGCTTCGGCTTCACATTGGCTTTTGTAGCGGGTGCCGGCGCAAGTTTGACCGGTTTCTTATTCTTGCTTGATGCCAGACGGGCAGCGCCCATGAGCAGTCCGATGGCTTCTTTGATGTCCTTGAAATCGGTCACGGCCATGCCTGCCATTCCGCCCCTGTGTAAAATCCGAACGGCATATCCGTCAGTTATGTTCGATCCGACTTCTTTCAATTCTTTACTGCTGTATTGCATCTGGGTTTCGGTTTTTGTCTCGTACCGGATGTCAATGAAATCCACTTTCGAGAAATGGATGAACTTTTCGATTTCTTCGGCCAAGTTGTCCCCTCCTTTACACTTCGACCGGGTATGCCGGAATAAATGTAAATAGTTGTCCATTTAAGGCAATATCCTTAAATCCCCTTCGATAATACCAGGTGCTGGTAATATGACCCAGAAGAGAATCTACATGGACCACTCCGGCACGACGCCCATCGACCCGAAGGTGCTGGAGGCGATGATGCCTTTTCTCACCGAGAAGTTCGCCAACCCTTCCTCGATTTATACCGAGGGCAGGGAGGTGCGGGCCGCCGTCGAAACGGCCAGGTCCCAGGTGGCTGCAGCAATAGCCGCGAAGCCCGAGGAGATCACCTTCACCTCCGGCGGCACGGAATCGGACAACCTGGGGATAAAGGGGATTGCCCTGGCAAGGAAGGAAAGGTCCGGGCACATAATCACGACCGCGATAGAGCACCACGCCGTCACCCACACGGTCGATTACCTCGGCGACATGGGCTTCGATGTCAGCTTTCTGCCGGTGAACAAATTCGGCCAGGTCGAATTCGAGACTCTCGAAAACGAGATACGCAAGGACACATTCCTAATCTCAATTGTCTATGGCAACAACGAGATAGGCACAATCCAGGACATGAAAGGCATTGTCAAGCTCGCCCACAAACACGACATACTCGTTCACACAGACGCGGTCCAGGCTGTCGCCAAGATTCCCATCGACGTCAAGGACCTGGGCGTGGACCTGCTCTCCCTCTCCGGCCACAAAATTCACGGGCCCAAGGGCATCGGCGCGC
>DAJR01000047.1 GCA_002496385.1 Methanomassiliicoccales archaeon UBA147
GGTTCTCTCCCTTAGTTAACTAAACGTTACGGCGAAGGAACCACGAGTACAACGAAGGGACGGGGAGAAGGGACACAAGCCTTATATTGGGGCTTGTGCATTCACTTGGGGGCGACTGGCTAGGTTTAAAGAGTGGGGGGTTTACCGTAGGAAAGGTTTAAATAATTACACATACATACACATATTGCACAGGTGATAATATGGTCAACATGACATTGGCAGTACCGAAAGAACTGAAAGAGGAAATGGACGATTTCCCGGAGATTAATTGGTCAGAGGTGGCCAGGATTGCCTTCAAGCGCAAGATAGAGGCATTGAAGGTCCTGAAAGACTTCTCATCTGACAGTGAAATGACAGAGCAGGATGCAATTGAGCTCGGAAGAAAGGTCAACAAGGCACTCCGCAAGAGGTACACGGAGAATGCCTGATGGACATTATCGTGGATGCCAACATTCTTTTTGCAGCAGTAATAAAAGACGGAATAACTGCAAGATTGATGTTTGTTGACAGACTTCATCTTTATGCTCCGGAATTACTTCTGGATGAATTCAGCAAATATCGTGATGAAATACTTCAGAAGAGTCACAGGACTCCAGATAATTTTGATAGTGTTCTTTCCGAATTATTAGCTATTATCCATTTCATACCAAAAAGCGAATTCCAGAAGATGATAAAAGTTGCAGATGAAATCTCTCCGGACATTGATGATTCAGTATATTTTGCTCTGGCACTGAAAACCGGTTTGCCAATATGGTCCAATGATGCTCGGTTGAAAAAACAATCTGCAGTGCGGATTTATTCTACTTCAGACATGTTACATCTGTTCTCAGCAGATTTGGATTAGTAAACCCCCCGCTCGTTTATAAACATAAGTCGACCCTGGGCCGAGAACGATCTTTTATTATAATCGACGCAAGGGCCTCGTGATGCCTCGCCGGAGAAAACCGACCTACCAGCGCCGTGAAGACAGGTTTCCGCACGGTTGCGAACCAGCATATTCCCATCGTTACGGTGAGCAATCACAAGTACAACGCAGGGACGGGGAGTAATAACACGGCTGAGGTAAATTCAGCGACCGCGGCGCAGAATTTATATAGACAGCCGTGCATTCACTTGGGGGCGAAGAGCGATTGTACGATAGGACACGTAATTTAAAGGAATCTGTCAAGGTTCGATGGGGATCATTAATATTGCCAATATTCTTCATTGTCATGTATCTTATCAGTAACGATTTTAATATGATTCTTTACATGCTGGTAACACTACCTTTGGTATTTCCAATGTTTTTAACACATAGATTAGCTGCTAACAGATTTCATTTGGATAATATTGTAACATTCATATGTGTTAGCACGATTATAACAAGTGTTATTGTGATAATTATTCAATTCATCTATTCTGATGCATTTGGAACAGCTATTACAATTGTATTGATACTCTTGAATTCAATGATAATACTTGGTATGATTGGTATATTATTCAAGTACCGAAAAAAGTGTCCGATATAATTTAAGCTCAAGCCCCTAGCCCGAGAACTATCTTTTATCCAAACGCCGAGAGGGCCTCGTGATGCCTCGCCGGAGAAAATCGTCCTTTACTGCCGCTAAACCAGATTTTCGCACGGATGCGAACCAGTGTTTTCCCAGCAGCAGGTGAGCAGCCACAAGTCCAACGCAGGGGCGGGGAGCAATAACGAAAGGCTTATTATCTGCCTTTCGCATTCACTTGGGGGCGAACGTAGGGGTGTTCTGGCTAGCAATCGAAAGGTTTATTAAGGCATAAGCATATATGCTTTATTGATAATAATGAGAACTACAATTGAAATCCGCGACGATATTTACCATAGCATCGTCAAAGCCTATGGCAAGCGCAAGATTTCGCTAACTGTAAATGAAATACTGGCAAGTCATTTTAAGAAGAACCGAAAAAAGAGCATGTTTGGAGCAGATCCATGGCTCAAGAAAGCCCGCACAGATGACCTAAGGGATGAACATGAACGTAACGTTTGATTCCAGTGCTTGGATTGAGTATTTTGCAGGCTCAGAATTAGGACAAATTGTAAGAAGTTATATCGATGATAAAAATGTCATATACACAAGCTCAATTTCATTAATGGAAATTAAATCAAAATATCAGCGAGAAAAAATGCACTGGAATGATAGAATCAAATTCATTATGGAAAGCTCGATTATAGTTGAAATGGATGACACACTTGCGCTTGCAGCCGCGGATTTCAGAACTAAATCAGGACTACATTCTATGGATGCAATTATTTACGCCACTGCATCTTTAACAAAATCTAAGCTAATCACAAAAGATACTCATTTCAAAACTCTGAAAAATGTGATTATGCTGGATTAAAAAGAACACACCGTAGTGAAGCACCTGGCCCGAGAACAATCTTTATTTGTTACGCCGAGAGGGCTCCGTGATGCCTCGCCGGAGCTTTTCGTCCTTTATTTGACGCTTGGCCAGAAAAGCGCACGGTTCGAGGAAACCTGCTACCCACTGTGGATGATATGTGCCCGGTTCTCGAAAGTTATTTGTAGATGCACACTCAATATGTATTGGTGTAATGATGAAATCCAAGAAAGACACTGGCAAGAAAGACGATAAACTGAGATTATTCTTGCTGGAAAGAAAAGAGTCGGGCGATTACTGTGCCAAGGTTCATTAATTTAACGAGGCGGGTGAATTAATTAAGAAAATACCAATGGTTCTGAGATTCTTCTGGGCATGCGAGGATTGCGCGGATAATTTAGCGAGGTTGCCATATTTTAAATTCCTTGAATCATGGTACCCAAGCGCTAAGTATGAACGATATCCGGAGCTAGAAATCAAATCGGATGAAAAATACTATGATTTGAAGTTATTGGAATAGTAAGTATTATAATGAGCCTATGATATATTCGAAAATGCTGGCAAGTGGGGCATGACCTTTGAAAGATAAAATGAAGAAATATTCGGAAGAACTTGAAATGTTGGATAAATTCTGCGCAGACAGCGAAATGACAGAGGGAGACGCTCTGGAATTGGGCAGAAAAGTGAACAAATCAATGTATGAAAGATATTACAAAGATTTAGAATCCAAATTGGTAAAGGTTGATTCCGACGGGATTATTACCTTGCCAACCCATATCAGAGAAAAGATGGGGCTCAAAACAGGCAGTGTTCTTGCGATAGCAGGGTTTGGTGATTTCATAGTAATGATGAAGGATGTCGAGAGACTCAGGGAAATTGAGACAATCCTTATGAGCGGGGAAGATGACGCCCCCATTACCCAAGAAAGGTTGATGATGACACTCAAGCAAACAAAGAAGTGCCCGGATTGTGGGAAAACCGCCGACTATTGCCCATCTGGCCATTGGCTTTGTTTTGAATGCGGTTGGCAAACCGAGGGGTGCGAACATGAAAGGTGAGACTCGAAAGCTAGAGGATGTAGAAAACATATTTCTTAAGGTCGTCAGAGAATTCCGAGACATCATCCCTGAACTTTTAGATTGAACCGTGATGCCTCGCATAGAAAAGTTTATTAGGTATTAGTTATATATACTTATACAACAAGAGTGATTCAATGGCATCAATATTAGAAGAAAGAATAGAGGCAACATACCATTTTCCTCGGCTGGATACCGTGCTAATGGTAGAGGAATTCATCAGGAAACACAGTGGCGAATACAAGAAAAAGGCATTATGGACAAATCTACCTAAGAAGATGATGTATCAAACATTCAATGTTATCTACAATTACCTGCTGGAATCAGGTAAAATTGCAAGAGATTCAGATGGAAAAATATGTTGGATTTGGAATCCGGAATTGGTAAAGAAATATTTGTCTGATAACTCGCTAGCAATCAGATAATATGCGCAGGTTGGTACTCATATGGTTGAATGTAAAGTGGTGTTCGCAGACAAACAATTAAAGTTCGCATTTGATAAATTGAAGAATTCCAATACTGAAGATGAAAATTTACATAAGTGGTTAAATCGTGCATTTGATGACATATGTGAAAATGCTTTCTGCGGGATCCAAATACCTAAGAAACAGATTCCAAAAGAATATCTCAAGAAATATGGAATCGACAATTTGTGGAAATATGATTTACCGAAAGTTTGGAGACTGATGTATTCTGTAGCCAGGGACGAAATTGTTGTTATTTCAATTGTTCTCGAATGGTTGCCTCATAAAGAATATGAAAGACGTTTTAAGTATTGATGCAAACTAAGTACAGAGGGGCACTGCTGCATAAAAACAAAGCCCGAGCTTGTGGAGCGAGTACAATCTTTTTTAGCATTGATGGGAGGGCCCCATGATGCCTCGCCGGAGCTTTGTGTCCTGAGATCGACGTGAATTCAACAAAGCGCACGGTTCGAGCCACCATTCTCCCAGCGTTACGGCGAAGCAGCCACGAGTACTCGTACTAATTGTGCAAATCACATTCAACTTCATGTTGTTTAGTACAACACGAGTCCTTCTTCCACTTTCCCCAGCTCGATTGGCGTGGTCCTCTCGCCTACCAGCGCGCCCTTGGAGTTCGCTATCATGCAGGCGCCCACCTGGCCTGTGCCGTAATTGGCCGTGCAAAGTTGGGGCTTTACTCCCAGCACCCGCTCCATTGTCTCCATCTCGGAGCCGGAGGTATGGGGGTGGCATATCGCGCCTTTGTTGGTCGCGACCGCCGCAGAGCCGACCGTGAAGTATCCCGCCACGGTACCCCGCTCCACGGGAACCTTCAGGGCTTTTGATATCAGTGCGATGGTCTTGTCGTCGAATTCGGGATTCGCAAGGGCGCCGTTGTCATTGGCCAGGATGTTGTTGCCCATGGCATTGTGCCTCTGGGGGATCCGGGTTATTTTCACGAGCGGGGCTATCTTCTTTATCTCGTCCTCGGACATCGTTTGCGCTGCCACGCCGCCGTTCGAGTTCATCCGGACTAGCGCGCCCAGGGTGCTGCACCCGTCTATGGACATTCTCACGGCGTCCTCGACACCGAGATACCTCATCGCCTTCTCTGGAAAATCCTCCTGGGTGGCATACGGTATCATCGCGAGCTTCTCGCTCGCGGAACAGAAAACGCCCACGTAGGGGTTGCCAAAAATCATTCCCTTGCCAAGCATGCAGACACTCGCTCATTCGTCGGGGAGGAGAACCTCGACCAGGTCTTCCCCTTCCACCCATGCCACTTTCAGCGTTATCTTGTTGGGGGGGTTCTCGATGCCTCTGGCCCATATGGCCTCGTTGACTTCCTTGTCAATCCAGATATTATCCGGTTCGGCCTTCCTGTGCCTCACAACATACTCTCGGATGAGCTTGATCGCCTTGGGTGCCCTCCTGGTCCGTGGGACCCTCTGCAGGTCCCGGAGGGGGATTGTATAGACCAGTTCCTTGAATTCTTTTTCTTTCCCGTCTGCCATGATGATCCCTCTAGACCTTCAGCCTGTTCCTCCGCCAGTTCCTCTGCTTGGGGTGGCGCATGAACCTTCGGTTAGTCCTCTGAATGACCCAAGCCGGAACGCGCCGGTTCGAGTTTGTGGCCTTGTTGAGCCTCAGTTTCCTCGCGAGTGGTTTGTTTCTTGCCATCTTGTATCCCTCTATTTTCTTTTTATCGTGATCTCCCTCTTCTGGGGGGTGAGTTTCTCCAGTATCTGAACGAGGCTTGCGTCGTCGATCGTGGCGTTCAGTTTCCCGGACTGCGCTAGCATTATGAGCTGGTTTTCCACGGCCTCGGCGAATTCGGCGCGGGCTATCTTCAGCCGCGCCAGGCGCGCCCTGGCTTCAGGGGTGAGTATCTGCCTCAGCACAGCCTGCCTTTGCTGCTCGTACTGCTCATTCTCCTGTGTTTGCGCTTCCTGCTGGACCTGGTCCTGCTGGAGCGCTTCGAGCTTCCTGCGTCTTATCTCCTGAAGCTCCTTGTCATCGTCCATCGGCGCACACCTATTTGCCGTATTTGGCCAGCTTGGGGTTGTCCTTGGCCTGCTCCGTGAATATGGCATGTGATGCGTTGTCCAGCAGCTTCTGTCCCTGCGCGGAGACCATGCGTCCCCTCTTCTTCTGGCTTGTCACGAGGCCTGATGCCTCAAGCTGCTGAAGCGAAAGTCTGACGATAGATCGGCTGCCTGTCCATGCGTGGGAGGGTTTTGAGCCCTTATCCACCGGCCCCCCGAAATGGGCGGCGAGCTTCTCTGTGCCTATGGGGCCGTTGATGTAGACCTTCCTCAGCACGGCTGCGACCCTAGTGTACCACCAGTCAGTTTCCCCTGGCGCTTTCTCCCTGTGTATCCCGGTCTTTACAAAAGCGGACCATTCGGGCGGCTGGATGGTATCTCTTTTCTTCAGGTCTTCTGCGATGCTCGCAATGAGCTTGTTGGCAGGTACGTCGTATGCAGTGGTCATTTTTGGCCTCCAGTATTGGTCCTAAATGCTGGAAGTATTGCCCCTAAAGTGCATGGGGTATTTTATGTTTGTCCTATTCCATGTGCATTCAGGAACGGCTGTATGCCGCCCCAAACCAGGTTAAATATTAAGTATTCTCTTGCAATCCGGGTTGCGTAGAAGGGATGCCTGAGGGATGCAGGGACAGGTGGAATCCTTCCGCCGCCCGCCGTCACCAGGCCCCGGACGAAGCGCTGGGTGAACCAATGATGGACATAGCCGAGAAACTGGCAAAACAGCAGAAGGAAATATCCATAGCGGAGTTTTTCGAGAAGAACAAGCAGATACTGGGTTTCGATTCCCAGACAAAATCCCTGATTACCGCGGTGAAGGAGGGCGTTGACAATTCCCTGGACGCATGCGAGGAGGCCAGGATACTCCCCGACATCCTCGTGGAGATTACCGAGACCGAGAAGGGCGAGTTCAAGATAGTCATCGAGGACAACGGCCCGGGCATCGTCAAGCGTCAGATAGCAAATGTGTTCGGCAGGCTTCTTTACGGCTCAAGGTTTCACGCCATAAGGCAGTCGAGGGGGCAGCAGGGCATCGGAATCTCAGCGGTAGTCATGTACAGCCAGCTGACCACCGGTAAGCCGGCGTTCATTATTTCAAAGATCAAGGGAGAGGAGGTCGCCCACTTCGTCAAATTGGTCCTGGATATCAAGCGCAACCGCCCGGACATCATCGAGGAGGATTTCAGGATGTGGGACGGCAAGGCGCACGGGACCAGACTGGAGGTGTATGTCAAGGGCAGGTATGTCACCGGCAAGCAATCCATACTCGAGTACCTCAGGGCGACAGCGATTGTCAACCCCCATGTCCAGATAACTTTCAAAGACCCCATGGGCGGCGTGATAACCCTGCCCAGGGTGACCGAGGAATTGCCGAAGGAAACCGTCGAATCGAAACCGCATCCCGAAGGCATCGAATTGGGCCAGCTGATGAGCATGGCGAAGGCCAGCGAACACAGGAAACTGACAGCGTTCCTTGTCAACGAGTTCTCACGCGTGAGCCCGAGGGTGGCCAAGGAGATCTGCGAGGCCGCGATGGTCCCTGAGAACCGCAGCCCCAGGAGGATGTCGCTGGAGGAAGGCGCCGCCGTCCTGAAGGGAATCGGGGCCGTGAAGATAATGGCGCCAAAATCTGACTGCCTCACCCCGATCGGCGAGACCCTCATCCGAAAGGGCTTGCGCAACGTGCTCGAAGGCCTGAAGCCAGGATATTATGCGCCGCCAGTCACAAGAGAGCCAACCGTGTACTCGGGCCACCCGTTCCTGGTGGAAGTCGGAATCGTTTACGGCGGCCAGCTCCCGAAGGACCAGCAGGTCGACATCCTCAGGTTCGGCAACAGGGTGCCGCTCCTTTACCAGCAGGGTGCGGATGTCATAACCAAGGCCATCGCCGAGGTGGATTGGCGCAGGTACGGGCTTGAGCAGAGGGGAGGGAAGGGCATCCCGTTCGGCCCGGGAATAGTGCTGGTGCATGTCGCGTCGACGCAGCTTCCGTTCACCTCGGAGGCGAAGGAGGCCATTGCCAACCTGGACCCGGTCAGGGAGGAGGTTGAGAGGGCGCTGAGGCTCTGCGCCAGGAATCTGAAGACGCATCTCGGGAAGAAGGCCAGGAGGTCCAAGACCAAGGAGAAATTCGACATAGTCCAGATACTCCTCCCCGAAATAGCCCGGAAGGCTGCCAGCATAGTGGGAAAACCTGTCCCCGCGCTGGGAAAGACCGTCACAGGGATCATGAACGTCATCTGGGTCGAGGACAAGGTCGAGTTCAGCAAAGGACGGCACAAAGTTGCGATAAACATCCATAATTTCATGGCTACGGGCCAGAAATTCAATATCCACACGATTTTACCGGGAAAGGCGCTTGACAGGAAGCACATCACCCCCGAGCCGGACAGCGTGAACGGGGACAAGCTCACCTGGAATCTGAAAAGGATTGCCAGCACCGAGGTCCAAACCATCACTTTCGAACTTGTGGGCCTTGACCAGGACGAGTTCTCGGAGGCCGAGGTCTTCGTGAGCGGCATCAACCACGCAAATGTGATAGGCGCCGAGCCGTTGCCCGGGGACTGGGACCTCGACGGCACGGGCCAGTATTCACTGTTCTCCTTTACTGAAGCTCCCGAGGAGGAAGAGGTCGAGGAGCCCGAGGAAGAGGACGAGAACGGCGTGGACTACGACGAACAGACAGAGGTGATCTCCGATGAAGAATGAGGACAGGCACCACAGGGCGGTGGACGAGCTCTACAAGATTGCTGACAACATATACAACCAGATAGACAAGGGCCAGATACCGAAGATGAGCATCCCTCTGAGGTCGAAGAAGAACATCCAGTTCGCGCCGAGGAAGGGCGTTTGGAAGTACGGCAACCTTCACGGGGTGCGGAGCGCCAAGAAGATGACGGGCGCCTACATGCTGCTGAGGACCATGTACATGCTGGAATTCATCAAGGACATGGTCAAGGATCAAAAATCCTCGACCCTCAGGGAGATGTACTACATTTCCGAAGGCTGGGGCAATGCCAAGTTCGGCTCCCAGGACGAGAGCAACAACCTCGCGGAGGACCTGGAGATAGTCACGACATGCATGAGAGAAGACTTCAAACTCAGGCCCGAGGAGGACGGGGCCAGGGTAATCGGCAACCTCACGCTCATGGAGACCAACCGTAAGGGGGAGCGCAAGAAGATAAACCTCAGGGACGACGTGGGGGATTCGGGATACGGCATCCCGTTCAATGTCGAGAAGGACAAGATTGAGCTGCTGAATACGGACGCGAAGTTCATCATTGCCATCGAGACGGGCGGTATGTTTGACCGCCTGGTGGAGAACGGTTTCGACGAGAAGCACAATGCCGTGATACTGCATCTCAAAGGCCAGCCTGCCCGCTCGACCAGGAGGTTCATGAAGCGCCTCAACGAGGAGATGAACCTGCCCCTGGTGGTGTTCACGGACGGAGACCCGTGGTCGTTCAGGATATTCTCCTCCATCGCCTACGGTGCGATTAAAACCGCGCATATCTCCGAATACCTGGCCACGCCGAGTGCCATGTTCTGCGGCATCACGTCCTCCGACATAGTCGATTACGACCTGCCAACAGACAAACTGAACGACAAGGACGTCAAGGCCCTTCATGCGGAACTCAGCGACCCGAGGTTCCACGACCGCTTCTGGAAGAGCGAGATAGAACTGATGCTTGAGCTTGGGAAGAAAGCCGAGCAGCAGGCGCTGGCAAAGTACGGATTGGATTTCGTCACGGACAAATATCTGCCTGAAAAATTGACAGAACTAGGAGTTTTGAAATAGAGCGGATATTGTTTTCGAACTGCTGAATGAGTGCCCCGGCCAACCACACAGATTTTCGACCAGGATATTCCCCTGTCGCATCTCGCCCGGCCGGCGTCCGTTGAAACGCTGACCGGTCCCTACCAGTTCACGGTCCAAACCACGTCCGCAGGCACATGCACCCAGTATCCTTTTCCGGGCACCATCGGGAATTCCGGCGGAACCTCGCTTATCAGATACGGGGATGCTGCATCGAAGACCTCGACACGGTCCGCTCCGGTGCCCCAGAGCGCGTCCCCCACCGTGCTGGCCGTCCTGGAGGGATATCCCACCATGTTCCATCCGGCCCTGAGGAGTATGCCGGTTGATTCCGGAATTTCACCGGTAATGGCCAGCGTGCAGTTTTCGGTCGCGTGAACCCAAACAGCCATGCCAGCGTCAATGGTGAACAGGTCGTTTGAGAGTCCGCCTGTTCTGAAGGTCTTCCAGTGGTCCGCTTTGTCGTCCGCGGAATAACATCTCACCACATCCCAGCTGCCCGAGATGGAGGACAGGACATTTTCCACGGAAGTATTCGCGAAAATAAGAGGAAGCGAAATGAGGTTCCATCCTCCTGTCAGGTCTGTGTAATATGTCGGTTCATGGGGTGGGGAACCCCAGGGAGCCATCAGTGGATACCGGTCCTGTGTCCCTGCACCTCCATCGAAATTCACGTACGGGATGTCACCGATACCGTCTGAAAACACCTCGTCCTGCTCGGGGCCGGAGAAACGGTCCGCGCCCGTGTAATCGTTCCAGTAGTTGCCTCCTGACGGATAGCCGTCATCCCAGAAAATCAGGCCGTTGTCGTCATATGCCTGGACCGCATTGTCGTAGAGGTTGTTGTGATACACTGCGGTGCTGTTCGATGTCTCGACGCAAATCCCGATGTCGCTGCTCTGCGACACCATGTTGCGATGCACGCTTGCTTGAGAGCATGCCGAGACTATTATTCCATATGCGTTGTTGGCCAACTCATTGTCCTCAAATAGAACATCGCTGGAATTAATGGCGTAAACACCTATCAGATTGTTGGCAGCAAGATTGCATGTGACAGAACCTCCGGAAACTGAATAAAGGTAGATGCCGGAATCATAGGACCAATCCGACCACTCGGAGCTGCCGGCATATTCCAGGCGGGAGTCCCTGATTACGAAATCCCCTGTAGTGTTTCCGATATAAATGCAGTTGCCAAACCCTGCGCCGTCGATGGTGTAATCATGCAGCACATATGGACTGCCGGGAGTCCCATCACCCTGCCAGAATTCGCCGATCTTCCTGTGCGCCAAGCCGATATCCCCGTCCGCACGTATCGGGTAATGGAAGAATGACCCCGGAATTACAAATGACACCGCAATGTTATTCGTGACTGGTTCTATGGCCATGGGCATTTCGTAGCCGATACCGCCCTCCCACCATTCTGCATTCAGTATCTCGAAGCTGACAAGCACCCCCGTGAGAGGCCCCCGATTGTTCATGGCCAGCTCAAAATCATGGTTTGAGAGCGGGTCCATAAAAGAAAGGAAATCTGATATATCGAATGCCATCCTTCCTGCAGGGAAAGGATGCTCCTGGATATTTGCGCCATACCAGGATTCCATCCAGTAACAGCTGAGGAATGGTTTCGCGACCGTGAAAACACTGTTCTCGAATAGGGTCATCTCCAGGCCAGAGTTCCGCACTATGTTTCCTCTGAAATCATGATCGATTTGAGCCTTGGCCACCATCTTGGGTTTGTAGTTCAGCTCGCTCTCGAGGTACATGACCCAGCCGTACCCCAGGTAGCCGTCGACAATGGCATCGTACGTCATCCACCAGTAACCGGCCTCGCCCCAGTTGGTTCCCCAGGAATTCACCATCCTGAAAGCGCCGTGCCCGTCCGCGGTCGGCTTGTCGTCGTCATAGCCGCATATGGTCACAATGTGCCCGCCGCGGTTGGTACCATATCTCTCGCTTGAGCAGTAAGTGTTGTTGAAATTCTTTATGTAATCGAAGTTGCTCCATACGGATATTCCGGTGGTGGCTGTGTTCCCGGCAGCCAGGTGAGATTTGAGAGCGTCCATCCCCTCTGGTGTGCCGACATCTAGCCAGTTCTGGCTCCGCGCCCTTCGTTTCATCCCGGACACCCATATCCAGTCCTCGGTGGGCCAGGATGTGTCATCGCCGGGGTTGTACGGCATCTCGGCCATGCTGCAGGCGCCGTTGGATATCAGCAGGTCGGCCACATCTTCCATGTAGGAACCGCCGTCGACCCCGCCGTTGGCGATGTGGTAAAGGAATCCCGGGCTGGTCTGGTTGTTGGGGTCAGTGATGTCCATCGGGCTCTCCCTGTTCTCGATGTATGTCGCGTGATAATACCCGATAGCCCAAGCAGTGCACGAGCCCTGAGATTGTTGGTTGCCGACAGGCGGCAGGCCTGCGGAGTTGTCGACAGCGGAGGGGCGGGGGGCAGGATTGTTGCGGAGCATCTCTGCGGGGGACACAATGTGCGTGGTGGCGCTCTCGGTCGGACCGGCAGGGTTCCAGAGGCCGCCAAGGGCGGGGCCGGAGTCAGAATCAATTGGCCTGGAATCATTCACGAGACTGCTGCATCCTAAATAGGGAATGGGCGATAACATCATTGCGCACAAACAGACAATCGAAACCTTCCTCAGCATCTCGTCATCCTCTTGCCATAGAATCTAGATGAGATAATGAATCTGATAGTATAAATATATTGGGAGAAATGATTGCCAGGCTACCAATTCAGTGTCCAGATCACATCAGCAGGCACATGCACCCAGTACCCGCTTCCAGCAGCCATCGTGACAGTTGAAAGGTCGGTTATATCCCGCATGAAAGAGGAGGATGCGCCGTCGTAGATTGCAATTCTATCGGCACCGGTCCCGGCCAATGCATCGGACGCCGACCTCGAATTAAGGGATGGGTACCCGACCAGGTTCCACCCGGCCCGGAACGTCATCTGGTTGTTTGTTCGTGCCTCACCGGAAATCGCCAGCGTGCAGTTCTCGGTTGCGTGTAACCATACGCCCATGAGGCTGTCGATGTTCGCCAGGGTGTTGACGGGGCTTGCCGGCCTGCAGCTCTTCCAGTGGTTTGCACTGTCCGCGGAATCGTAATATTTCACGGCATCCCAGCTTCCGGAAATGGAGGAAAGGACGTTCTCTACGGTGTCATCGGCCATTGCCAGGGGGATTGAGATGAGGTTCCAGCCAATTGCCAGCGAGATGTTGTAGAACACAATCGGCGGCGGGCTCCAGGGCGCCATCAGCGGATAGTCGTCCTGGCTGTCGGTGAAGTAGTAAGGCGTGTCGCCGATGCCGTCGCAACCCGGGATATCCTGGGATGGGCCGGAGAAGCTGTCTATGCCGGTAAAATCGGACCAGTAGTTGCCGCCGGAGGGGTAGCCATTGTGCCAGATATTTAGGCTGTTGTCAAATGCCTGATTGAAGTTGCTGAGGATGCTGTTGTGGTAAACCCTATTATTTTCAGAGACGCATAAATCGATGCCATCAACATTGTTCGAAATGATATTATCTGCTATTGTATTATTTCCGTCAAAGGTAATATTTAGACCGTAGTAGTTGTTCGATGCATTGTTGTTGAGGATCGAGTTGTTCTTGGCTGATGTGAGGAAGATGCCGTATTCAGTGTTGAAGGTGGCTGTGTTGTTGACAACTGTGTTGCCTTCGGTGGACATAAGCTGGAATCCACAGATATCATTCATTGCCACGTTATTGGCGACATAAGTGTAGTTGGAATAGGTCCGGATGGAGAAACCCACATAATCATTCGATGCAATATTGTTTATGACATGATTACCGTTGGATGATCCCCCAACGATGAATCCTGTGCCACTGCAGTTTGATGCCGTATTATTGAATATCGTATTGTTGCATGAATATTGCAATGCTATGCCGTGCATATTGTTTGATACCATGTTGTCAGCAACTCGATTGTTGGATGCGTATAAAAGGTGAATACCCGCATAGTTACTTATCGCATTATTATTGAAAATTTCACCATTTAGAACATTGTATAAAATAATACTTGCATTCGTGTAGAAAATCGGAACTGGGTAACCGCTCGCATGATGTAAATACGAATCGCGAATCTGGAAATGGTCGGTCGTGTTCCCAATGTAAAGGCAATACCCGTACCCGGTCCCGTTGATGATGTATCCCGGTATGACAAATGGAGCCAAGGCAGCACCGCTTCCCCCCCAGAATTCGCCTATGGCCTGATGCGCCATATCCAGGCCGCTGTCCACCCGGATAGGCATGTGATAGAAGATGCCGGGCGTCACCCAGGCGTGGGCCAGGGTGGTCGATGAGGCTGTGACCGTCAGGGGCGCGTTCCAGCAAAGGCCGCCCTCCCATAATTCAGGGTTCAATATCTCGAAGCTGGCCAGTGTACCCGGGGTTGTTCCCTTGTTGTTCATGGACAGCCGGAAGTCATGGTTCACCAGCGGGTTCATCGAAGTGATGAAGCTGGATATGTCGAAGGCCATTTTCCCGGCAGGGAATGGATACTGTTGGATAGGATAGCCATACGAATTGTAATACCCCTCTATCTGCGGGCAGCCGAGGAATGACTTCGTGGCTTTTGTCGAGCCGCCCTCTATCACGCTAATCCCCAGGCCAGAGGTTTTCACGATGTCGCCCCGGTATGGGTGGTCGATGTAGGCCTTGGCCACCAACCTCGGTTGATAGTTAACCTCGCTGGTCAGATACATTGCCCTTCCATAACATATCGAAGAGTCCTTGACCGCACCGTATGACAGCCACCAATACCCGGCATCGCCCCATCCGGTTCCCCAGGAGTTCACCATCCTCAGGGCGCCGGGTCCGTCGGCCGTGGGGAACGTGTCATCGTATCCGCAGATAGCCACCGCATGGCCGCCCCTGTCCGTTCCGTACTTTTCAGCTGAACTGTAAACATTGTTGAAATCGCGGATATAATCAAAATTGCTGTACACCTGGATGTGAGTGACCGCAGTATTCCCGGCTGCAAGATGCGCCTTCAGCGCGTCCATCCCCTGCTTCTGGGTTATCTGGAGCCAGGTCTTGCTCACCGCCTTCCTCTTCATGCCGGACACCCACATCCAGTCCTCATCTGGCCAACTCGTGTAGTCTCCGGTATCATAGGGCATCTCGGCCATGCTGCAAGCGCCGTTGGATATTAGCAGGTCCGCGACATCGTTCATGTCGGCGCCGCCGTTATAACCGCCATTCGCGATGTTATATAGGAACGCGGGGCTAACCTGGTTCTCGGGAGCGGCCAGGTCAAACGGTTTTTCCTTATTCTCAATGAATGTCGCATGATAATATCCAATGGACCAGGCGGAGCATGAGGCTTGGGACTGCTGGCTTCCCACAGGTGGCAGCCCGGCTGAATTATCGATTGCGGCGGGCGTGGGCCCAGGAAGTTCCTGGAGAAGCTCTTCCGGGGTTATGATTCTCGTTGTAGGGCTCTCCCTGATCCCGTTCGGGTTCAGGAGGCCGCCGAGGCTGAATTCCCCGAAATTCGTATCCCCCGGGATATCCTCTGTGATTGTCGCTACTTCCGAGCCAATGCTCTCGCCGACAATCAACATAGGTGTAATCGAAATTATAGCGCACAGCCAAATCGCTGCAATTTGCCTTCTCAACCCGTTCAACCCCTGTTCCCGCCTAGTGATTGGTGAAATGTCCCCGATACTATTAATAACTTATTCTACCGACACAGAATCCAATTTTATTATGTCTGGCTTCATGGGTGCGGAAAAACAGGGCATAACTTTTATAACTCGAAAAACATTCCCTGCCGCAAGGGATTGGGATGCCCGTTCACTGCCTTACTGACAGGGCGCCTATTTTCTCTGGAGAGGATAAGATGAAGCTGAGTGACAATGCTTTGGCCGTGCTTGAGCGCCGCTACCTTTCGCGCGACGACTCGGGGAAGCTGACAGAGAGACCGCAGGACCTGTTCCGCAGAGTAGCAAGGAACATCGCTTCCGCGGAGGCGGCTTATGGAAAGGACAAGAGACAGGTCAAGGCCATCGAGGACGATTTCTTCGACCTGATGATGTCGCTGGACTTCCTGCCGAACTCGCCCACGCTCATGAACGCCGGCAAGGACATACAGCAGCTTTCAGCGTGCTTCGTCCTACCAGTAGGGGACTCGATGGAGAGCATCTTCGACGCCCTGAAGAATGCGGCCATGATCCACAAGAGCGGCGGGGGGACAGGGTTCTCATTCTCAAGGCTCAGGCCGAAGAACGACGCGGTCCATTCCACGAAAGGCGTGAGCAGCGGACCTGTCTCATTCATGAAAGTGTTCAACGCGGCAACGGAGGCCATCAAGCAGGGCGGCACCCGCAGGGGAGCCAACATGGGCATCCTCAGAGTGGACCATCCAGACATCAGGGAATTCGTGGGCTGCAAGGAGGATCTCACCGTCCTCACGAACTTCAACATCTCGGTCGCAGCATCAGACAGGTTCATGGGCGCCGTGCAGAAAGGGCAGGAATATGACCTCGTCAACCCGCGCACCGGGAAATCCCAGGAGAAGATTGGCGCCAAGGAGATGTTCGACCAGATAGTCGCCCAGGCATGGAAGACGGGCGACCCGGGAATGGTATTCATCGACAAGATAAACGACGGAAATCCGACCCCCGGCGTGGGAGAGATCGAGAGCACGAATCCTTGCGTGGCAGGCGATACCTGGGTGCACACGGACCATGGCCCCTCAAGAGTGATGGACCTGCTTGGCACGCAGTTCAGCGCCAGAATCGACGGACAGGACTTCCACACCGGGCCTCAGGGGTTCTTCAGAACGGCTACGAAGAAAGTTTTCAGGCTCACGACCCAGGAAGGTTACGAACTGAGGCTCACCGAGGACCACCCTGTAAGGTTCGTCACCGGGATGACTAGATCCGCCCTGGAGACAGGATGGCGCAAGGCAGGAGAACTGAAATCTGGGGATAGGATAGTCCTTAATGACCATCGGCTGAACAGCGCCTGGGACGGAATGGGCTCCTGGGGGGAAGGATATCTCCTGGGCCTCCTCATGGGAGACGGCACCCTCAAGAAGGACAAAGCCGTAATTTCGGTATGGGAGGAAGATGGGCATGAAGGTATCATGGCTGAAGCCCTGAAAGCGGCACAATCAATTCCGCACAGAACCGATTTTGCTGGCTGGGTGAGTGTTTCGGGTCGCAAAGAGCATCGGCTCGCGCTGGGGCATGTCAAGGCACTGGCCCGAGATTTGGGAATGGCTCCGGGAAACAAGGCCATCACTGACAAACTGGAAAAATGCTCATCCGACTTCCAACGAGGTTTCCTGAGAGGGTTCTTCGATACGGACGGCTCCATCCAGGGTTCCCAATCAAAGGGCGTGAGCGTAAGGCTTTCGCAGTCCGACCTTACGAAATTGCAGGTTGTCCAGAGGATGCTCCTGAGGCTCGGAATTGCCTCCAAGATATTCAAGCAGCGCAGGAATGCTGGAACAAAGGTCCTTCCCGATGGAAAGGGCGGTTCAAAGGAATATAGTACATTGGCCCAGCATGAGTTATCGATTTCCGGCGAGAACATGGTCACCTTCAGAGACACCATAGGTTTCTCCCACTCGAAGAAGGCCACCAGGCTTGACGCGACCCTTCTATCGTATAAGAGAAAAATGAACCGGGAGCGGTTCGTGGCCAGGGTGGAAACAATCATACCTGAGGCAGTCGAAGATGTATATGACGTCCAAGTGCCTGGCACCCATGTTTTCGATGCAAATGGCGTGAAGGTCCATAACTGCGGCGAGCAGCCACTTTTGCCTTTCGAATCCTGCAACCTGGGCTCCATCAACCTGAGCAACATGGCCTCGGACGGGAAGGTGGACTGGAAACGTCTGGAGACCGTCACAAAAATGGCGGTGAGGTTCCTCGACGATGTCATCGACATGAACGAATACCCCCTGCCTGCAATAGCAGACATGACAAAGTCAAACAGAAAAATCGGGCTGGGTATAATGGGCTGGGCAGACCTGCTCATCCAGCTTGGCATACCATACGAATCGCAGAAGGCATATGACTTCGCGGAGAAGGTCATGAAGTTCATCCAGGAAAAAGGACGCAAGGCATCCGAGGAACTTGCCAAGGAAAGGGGCACTTTCCCGAATTTCAAGAAGAGCATTTACAAAAAGGGAAAGCCTCTGCGCAATGCCACAGTGACCACCATCGCCCCGACAGGCACTATATCGATGATAGCGGATTGCTCCAGCGGCATCGAGCCAATCTATTCGATAGCTTACGTGAAGCGCGTAATGGACAATGACGAATTGCGGTACGTGAATCCCCATTTCGAGGAGACCTGCAGGGACAGGGGCCTGTACACCGAGGAGCTGGAAAAGGCGGTGATCGAATCGGGCAGCGTCTCATGCATCCCCGGCTTCCCAGCCGACCTGAAGGGCATCTTCTGCACAGCCCACGAGATATCTCCCGAAGGTCACGTAAGGATGCAGGCGGCATTCCAGAAATACACGGACAATGCGGTTTCAAAAACAGTCAATCTGAACAACAGCGCCACAAAGGAGGACATCGCGCGGATTTATCTCTTAGCTTACGAGCTTGATTGCAAAGGCATCACGGTGTACAGGGACGGATGCAGGGGCGCCCAGGTGCTGGAATCCGGCGCCAAGAAGGACAAGGCAGAGCCGCTCGCGCTGCAGACGAAGCTTTTCGACGGGCAGTTCGACGAGAACGGGAAGCTGAAGCCCCGGGCCAGGCCGCTGGTCACTCAGGGAGCCACTCACAGGATGACCACAGGCTGCGGCTATCTCTATGTCACCATCAACGAGGACAACAAGAACCTGTTCGAGCTTTTCGCCAGGATGGGAAAGGCGGGCGGCTGCGCGGCCAGCCAGACAGAGGCCATCGGCAGGCTGATTTCGCTGGCGCTGAGATGCGGGATAGACCCGGCATCCATTGTCGAGCAGCTCAAGGGCATTCGTTGCCCGGAGAGGGTGCTGGCCAAGGACAAGATTTATTCATGTCCGGATGCGATCGGAAAGGCCTTGCAGGCGCATCTTGAGATGCAGGGGATAAAGTTCCAGGAGATGAGCAAGCTGGATAGGGGGCTCCGCCCGGAATGCCCGGAGTGCGGGGCGCCCATCGAGTTCTCCGAGGGATGCCTGGTCTGTCGGGCGTGCGGATTCTCGAAATGCTAGGGGCTGGCTTTGAAAATACTGGGGGCTAGCTTTCAATATGATGGGAGGGGCTAGGGACTGGGGTTGCTATTAAATGCAATTGACTGGCTGTGCGAAACAGCCAGCCATCCCTAGACCCTTTATCCCATTTTATAAGCAAAGACCCCAGACCCCTGCAACAATTTTATGTACAGCCATGCCATCCAACATCCCATGAAGATGCGAGCCCAGTGCGTCCCCTGCGTGACCAGACGGATTCTGATGGAGATAAACGAGGTCGACCCATCCCGCGAAATGGAGGTCATGGCAGAGTGCGTGAAGGTCATGGCAGATGGGATTTATAACGGCGTTGCTTCCTCGGAATGCGCCACCAAGGTCCACAGGAAGGCCTATGACATGCTGGGCACCGACCCATACGCCAAACTGAAAGAGAAGAGCACGGCCCAGGCAACCCAACTCCTTCCCAAGGCTAGGAAGTTCGTCGAGGAATCAACCGACCCGTTCAGGGCTGCAGTTATATGCGCCATTGCGGGAAATGTTCTGGATTACGGAATCGACAAAAGGCTGGATGAGCCGGGATACCTGGTGAAGCATTTCGACGCCCTGCTCGGGGAAGGGCTGGCAATCGACCACACCGACAGGCTGAAGGAAATCCTCTCCACTGCGAAGAACATCGTCTTCATGCCGGACAACATGGGAGAGATATTATTCGACCAGCTCCTCATCGAACAGCTGAAGAAGTTCGATGTAAAAATCACAATGGCGGTGAAGGGCGAGGCCATACTCACGGATGTGACTTTGCCGGATGCCCTCTCGCTGGGCCTGGACAAACAAGTGGACAGGATAATCACCACCGGCGGGTTCGCGGTCGGGTTCCCGTTCTGGGATATGAGCGAGGAGCTGAGAAAAACGTTTGAAGGGACGGACCTCATCATTTCGAAGGGAATGGGCAACTTCGAGTGCTTCACAGAGACCAGTTACAGGCCGATCGCGCACCTCATGAGGGTGAAATGCCAACCTGTGGCGGAGGCCTCAGGAGCGCCGCTCGGGACCAGCGCGGCTATTGTTGTGGAGTGAGCCCGGCAAGGGCCTTGCGGCACTTATCAGCCCAGAGCTTCATGCTCATGGCTTCGAATAATTCCAGTGCCGCGGAGAATGAAGAGGCTGCATCCTCGGGAATGCCTCTGTCTGCACATATTCCGCCCATCTCGAACTTAGCTTTCGCAAGCAATGCGCGGTCACTGATGTCCGAACAAATGTCAGCCGCCCGGGTAAATTCCCGCATAGCGGCATCGGCCTCTCCCGCGAGCCTCTTCGCCTTCCCGAGAGCCAGGTGCGCGAGCGCCAACTCCCTTTGGGAAGCGATCTCGAGAGCGGTTGCGCACTCAAGCGCCTTGGATGCGGTTTCCAACGCCTCTTGCTGTAGGCCTGCGAGGACATGACTGTTCGTCATCGAGTAATACACGTCCACGACCGTGACCGCATCGCCGCATTCTATGAACATGGCCAGACTCTCATCCAGCAACTCCTTGACCCCATCTGTCCGCCCGAGGAACGTAAGAGTGTCAGCCTTGTTGAGGAGAGCGGTGGCCAGCATGGCATTGTCCCCGATTTCCCTCGATAGCGCAATGCATTCCCCAATGTCCCCCATCGCAGCATCCATGTCTCCCAGGTCCGACCTCAGAGTCCCTAAGTTGCTGAGACTCTGCACAATCCCTGATTTGTCTCCTATCTCCCTTCGGATGGCCAGGCTTTGCATGTAGTATTCCTCTGCTCTCATTATGTCCCCCATTGCGAAATAGGTCACGCCCACGTTGTTGAGAAGCATTGCGGTCGCTGCCTTCTTTCCTGCCCGCCGCATCGTCGCCAGGCAGTCCAGGTAATAAGTGCGGGCCTGCTCAGGCTTGCCTGTGAGCCAGCACACAATGCCCATGCTGTTGCGCAGCTTGGCTAGGGATATTCTGTCGTCTCTCCTCTCCAGCGTCTTCTCGCCTCTGGAGAAGTATTCCATGGCTTTCGCATACTCACCTTTGTCAATCCATACGACGCCTATGTTGTGCAGGAGTTGGACATGCTCGTCCTCGTCCTTCTGCGGGTCCAGGAGTCCGAGGCTCTTTTCATACAGCTCTATCGCCCTGTCTAATTTGCCTGTCTTGTACGATATTATGCCGTTATACCTGAGAGCCATCGCAAGGTCGCGCTCCGTGCCGGGTCTGCTGTAGAATGATGATATCGCCTCCTCGCACAAAGCCGTGGCCAGTTCGAAGTCGCCTTGGGCTGCATGGACCTCGGACTTGGCAAGGCATAGTCTCCCGTATTCAGGGGTCTCTTTGCCTGAAATTGCATCGAACGCATTTCGGATGGCTTCATCGGCTTTGTCGTATTCGGCCATAGAGCTGTGTGAGCCAGCGGTTTTCCTCAGGAGCCTGGCTCTATCCTCTGGCGCCTGGACCGAACCCATTGCCTCCGAATAATGCACTGATGCCTTCTGGCTGCTTCCGGAAAAGGCATAGAGGTCGCCCAGCTTCTCAAGCACAGCAAGCCGTTTTCCGACAGCAGCAAAATCAGCTGCACCGACCAATGCCTCGGCTGCGTAGCCATAGAACTCAAGCGCCCTGTCCACCGCAAAGGCCCCCTCCGCCCTCTCAGCCGCACGGATGCTGTACTCAAGGGATCTCGCCCTGTCCTTGGCAATGGAGAAATGCCTGGCCATGTCGTAAACCGCATCGCTGTCCGTTTCTGACACCGTGCTCTCGAAATATTCACCGAGTGACCTATGATACTTCTCCTTCCAGATGCTGGAGACAGATGAGTAGATTGCGTCTCTGAACAGGGCATGGGAAAAACCGGCATTGCCGTTGCTGGCTACCAGGATTCCAGCTTTCTCCAGCCTACCCAGCGCCGCTGCCGTGTCCTTGGTTGTCGGCATTGAGGCAAGGACTGCCCGTGGAAACTCCCGGCCTATGCATGAGGCGTACTCGGCCAGGGCGACGCTCTCTGGGTCTATGCCCTCCAGCCTCCGTTCGACAATCTCGCCCACGGATGCGGGTATTGCATAGTCCTCCTGAGCAAGCATGTGTCTGCCGTCGGTGTATAGCACCGCACTTTCCGATGCCATCTGGCGTAGCAGCTCGCTTATGAACAGGGGATTGCCGGCGCAATCCATTGACAACCTGTCAGCCAGCGCCGAGGAGAAATCGTTGTCAGGAAAATGCGAATCTATAATGCCAGCTATCCCTGTGGCGGTTATCCCTTCCAACCGGATTTCGGTCGGCACAGCCTCTTCCCTGAGAGATTCCAGGCCGGTAGAACATCCCTCCGAATCCCTGGATGTGCAGAGAATCAGGATGAGCATATTGGGGGTGTTCCTGGCGATATGGTTGAGTACAGCCATGGAAGATTCGTCGGCCCAATGCAGGTCCTCCAGAACCAATGCCAAGGGTTTCTGAGAGCAAAGACCCGCAAGGGAGTCAAGTACCCTGTCGGCTATCCTGATTCTCTCGTTCTCCAGCTTCACGCCTTCCAGGCCCCTCCTCACCAGGAACTTCGCCTCCGAGAGTTTCATTATCTCCCGGTGGACCGGCTCCACCTCCGAGACCTTCCCGGACCATTTCTCCAGAGATGCGCCGTGCTCCTCTTCGATTCGCTGGAGCGTCCTCTTCAGCGTCCCCTTCATGTCCGGGTGCTCGCCCCCCGAGAATACCCCGGTCAGGAACAAATGCTTCCCATGCTCGATAAGTATCTTCATGTCCCCGTACTCCAGCCGCCCTAGCCCGCTCTTCTGCTCCCCGGCGGTGTCGAGTGAATCCCCCACAAAATTCTGCACCGCGGACAGCATCCCTGCAAATATGTCCGCGTCCATATCCTCCTCACAAGATGAGGCCTGGGCCACCAGCATCCCCGCAGAATTTATCGCGAATATCTTGACGAAGCGAGTGTATTCCTGCTCCTCGAACAGGGGCGCGTCCATCTCGCCGGCCAGGGCCTTAGAAAAGACCAGGAAGGGCTGGGCCGAGTCCGCGGATGCGGCTCCCGATAATATCTTGACGTTTTGGGTCGCGGCAAACTCCTTGAACTCCTCGACCAGCGCGGTCTTGCCGATGCCTGGCTCGCCTGAGATGAGAACGGTGGAGCCCTTGCCGGAGACGGCGTCGGCCAGGGATTGCTTCAGTTGCTCCAGTTCCGCGTCGCGGCCGACGATGGCGGTCATTTATTCAGCTCCTCCAGGGCCTTGCGGCACTTGTCGGCCCAGAGCTTCGCGCCGACCCGTTCAAACTCACCCAGGGCTTTCGTTATATATTCCTCCGCGCTGGCATTTTCCCCTCTGAGTTTGAACATGAGCCCTTCTTCGTAGATTCCCCTTGCGAGCAGCCTGATGTTACCTCCTTTCTCAAAATCAGTTTTCGATGCCTCGAACATTTCGGCAGCTTGAACAAAATCCTTCCTCTCCCTATATAAAATTCCCAATGATAGGTGGCTCAATCCGGTCTCCAGGCCCAGGTTCATTTCTGTGGCCAGTGCGAGGGCGGTTTCTGCATGCTTCAGCGCAATGTCGTGATTTCCCAGTGCCATGTGTGCCTCAAAAAGTGCGCAATGGCTTAATGAGAGGTCGTTCCTGTCGCCAATCTCCTCTCTCAAATTAAGGCTTCTTGTGAGCATTGCCAGAGCGGTGTGGGGTTCGCCCTTCTCAATCAACAGGTCAGCCATGTTGTCAAGTGAATGGGATAGAAGATACTTCTCGCCGATTTCCTCGCATATGTCTATTGATTCTTTGATGTATTCGAAAGCCTTGTCCAGATCCCCTCGCAAGAAATGTGTGTATCCTATATTATTGAGATTTCCAGCGATGGTCTTTCTCACCCCCATCTCTTTGCTGATGGCTAGGCTTCTCTCGAGCATAGTTAAGGCCTCCTCAGAATTTTCCATCCCGCTCAGAAGTCCGCCCAGGTTCGCAAGGGTCGCAGCGAGACCCTCCTTGTCGCCGATGCGCTCTCGTGATTCTAGGCTTCTCCTGAAGCACTCCAGCGCAAGTTTATGCTGTCCCTGGTCCTTATGAAGCAACCCCATATTGCTCAGAACCATGCCCATCGAGTATTTGTCGTTGGTCTTTTCCATTATGCTCAGGGCTTTCTCATAGCACGGCAATGCTTTCTCGTACACCCCTTTGTCATAGTTGACGAGGCCGAGCGCATTCAGCGCGAGAGCAATTCCCTGCTGGTCATTTATGCTCTCCATTATCTCAAGGCTTCTCTGAGCATATTTCAAAGCCGAGTCATATTTCCCCTGCCTCCAGAGAACGTTCGTGAATGCCCTTAGGGTGTTGCCCACATTTTTGTTGTTGCCGTTTTCTCCTCCGAATTCGGCAAGGGCCCTCCCGAGCAGGAGTAAACTTTGATCGTACTCCCCTCTCATTATATGGATGTAGCTCTCACTGAAGAATATCTTTCCAAGTTCAACATTATTGTTTTCTTTCATGTGCTCCCTGGCCTGGGCAAGCAGTTCGAGACTTGAGTCATAATTGCCTGTCTTGAAACGAACGTCCGCCATCTTCCTCAACAATCTGGCCATTGGGATATTGTCACGGACGGCTGCCATGGACCTATCGTAATGCTCCATGGCGCCGGGAAAGTCATTTAGAAAGGCTGAGACATCCCCGAGTTTCTCCAAAATATCTGGCACCTCACGCCCTCCCCTCGCTGACGTACGCAACCGCTGCCGTGCAGCGAGTGCGTTTTCATAGAATGCCAGCGCCTGCTCCGGGGCGTAACTGGACTCCGCCTTCTCCCCAGCCCTCATGCAATAATTCAATGCTTTATCATGCATCTTGGACCTTGAGAAATGTCGTGCCAGTTCATACATCGCCTCATCGATGTTATCGTGATGTGCCGTCTCCAGATATTCTCCGATACTTGCATGGTAGACAGCCTTCCATCTATCCGAGATGGACGAATAAATTGCTTCTTGGTACATGGCATGGCAGAATGACGCACTCCCATTCTTTCTGTCGGCAATCCCTGCATCCAGCAGTTTCTCAAGGGCTGCCCCGGGGTTCTCCAGGGAACCTATGGACAAGGCGGCATCAACAGAAAATTCTCTGCCGATGCAAGACGCATATTCTGCGATTGCCAGGGTATTTGGGTTAAGCATAGCCAACCTATTCTGTATCAACTCATCAAGCGAGCCAGGGATGAAATAATTCCCACCGTCAAGCACGAGCCTCCCCATGTTGTTGGTGAAGATGTCTTGGGTGGCCATGTGCTTAAGCAGTTCTGTAACGAATAGGGGGTTTCCTCCGCACCGCTCAGTTAAGGCCCGGATGAATTCCTGCGGGAACTTGTCATCTGGGTAGGTATGCTTGATCATTCCGGCCACGCCATCCATATCAAGCGTTCTCATTTCCATGATGTCAACGGCGCCCTCTCTTTCCATGCTTTCGAGGGTCGCATCAAAGGTTGAAGAACTTTTTGGTCTGGCTGTTCCAAGCAACAGCACATTTCTCCCACGGACGTTTCTTGCAAGGTAATTGAGGACGAATTGTGATGATTCATCTGCCCAGTGAAGGTCCTCCATGAACAGCAGCAGGGTTTTCTTTCCCGAATGATTTGAAATGCATTCAAGCACTCTGTCTGCAATCCTCACCCGCTCGTTCTCCAGCTTTACACCGTCCAAGTTCTTTCTCACCAGAAATTTCATCTCGGTGAGTTTCACAATCTCCTGATGGATAGGTTCCACCTCTGAGACCTTCCCCAACCAACTTTCCAACACTGCGCCGTACCTCTCTTCTATTCTCTGGAGCACCCGCTTCAGAGAAATTTTCATGTCGGGATGCTCATTGCCCGAGAAAACCCCGGTCAGGAACAGATGCTCGCCATGCTCGATGAGTATCTTCATGTCGCCATATTCGAGGCAACCCAGCCCCACGCTCTCTCCCTGGCCCAACGAGTCCCCCACAAATTTCTGTATAGCGGATAGCATCCCGGCGAATATATCCGCATCCATGTCCGCCTCGCCCGAGGAGGCCTCGGCCACCAGCATACCCGCGTGGTTGATGGCAAATATCTTGACGAACCTGGTATATTCCTGCTCCTCGAACAGGGGCACGTCCATCTCCCCGGCCAGGACCTTCGAGAAGACCAGGAAGGGCTGGGCAGAATCGGCGGACGCTGCGCCCGATAATATCTTGACGTTCTGGGTGGCCACGTATTCTTTGAACGTCTCGACAAGGGCGGTCTTGCCGATGCCGGGCTCGCCGGAAATCAGGACGGTGGAACCCTTGCCGGCGACGGCGGCGGCCAGGTGCTGCTTCAGCGTCTCCAGTTCCCGGTCGCGGCCGATGAGCGCAGTCATTGTTCCAGCTCCTCCAGGGCCTTGCGGCACTTGTCGGCCCACAGCCTCATATTCCTTTTCTCGAACTCTGCAAGGGACCGTTCCAGATACTCACGGGCGTTGGCAGTGTCGCATCTGCCTTTGAATAACACGGCATATTCATAGAAAAGTCTAATCAATTTGTTATTGTCGCCTATCTCCCGCAAAAGTGTTTCAGCGCTCCGGAATTCCGTCCTCGCTTTTTCCCATTCCCCATTCTTCCGATGGCATATCCCCAATACACGGCGGCTCATTGCCTCCTCGGCTTTGGCTCTGAGTTCTATCGCAATACCCAGAGCCGTTTCTGCATAATTGTGCGCATTTTCTATTCCGCCCTTCGCAAGTTCGACCTCGGCCATACCGCAGTAATCTCTGATTGACAGGCGCTTCACCCCAATTTCGAGGCATATGGCGAGACTGTTCTGATAATGCTCCAGCGCAAGGTCCAGCTCACCGCGATCATAATGCATGGCACCGATGTCGCTCAGGGACATGGCAATTCCCTCCTTGTCATCATTGTCCCTACGGATTTCCAGGCTGCGCCCGTGGAATTCCAGCGCAAGGTCCAGCTCACCGCGGTCATAATGCACGATGCCGAGGTTCATCAGCAGCGTGGCGATGTTTTGGTTGTTCCCAATTTTTTCCATTGACGCCAGGCTTCGCTGGTAGAACGTGAGCGCAAGGTCCAGCTCGCCGCGGTCATAATGCAGTGCCCCGATATTGTTCAAAGTGATTCCGATGCTTCTTTTATCCCCGATTTTCTCCGATATTTCTAAATTGAGATTGTAACATTCCAAGGCTTTGTCGGTCTCGCCCTTGGCCCAGTGCACGAGGCCGATGTTGTTCAATGACATGGCGACCCCCTGCTTGTCCCCTATCTTCTCTTTCATTTGCAGGCTTCGCTCGTGATATTCCAGCGCAAGGTCCAAATCGTCCCGATCATAGTGCACGATACCGATGTTGTTAAGGGATGCGGCCACACCGATTTTATGGCCGGCACGTTCCGCCAAATCCAGACTTTTCATTTGATATTCGAGTGCCTCATCGTATTCTCCCTTGCTCAGATGGATACGGCCTATCATGCGGAGCACGTTCGCACAGTCCCCACCGATTTTGTCTGCCTTCCCTAGCAGGCCGAGGGCCTCCTCGAAAAGGCTCATTGATCTGTTGTAATTCCCCTTTCGCCAGTATGCAGTTCCCTCGCCGACAAGAATCCTTCCTAGTTCCAATGGGCTCGCGTCTGCAAGTGTCGCTTTGGCCTTTGACAAGTATTCCAGTGAACTGTCGAAGTTCCCCATGCTCAGGTGGACATCACCGCATTTCCTCATCATTCTCGCCTGTGTCACATTGTCATTCGCCCTTTCATGCGCGCTCAGGTAACTGCCGATTGCCTCTTCATAATTCCCCATGATGGTCTGGAGGTCTCCGGCCCTCTCTAATATTTCCATTACACGCTCACGAACAGAATTCCCGGTTTTTGACAGCGCGGACAATGCAACGTTATAGAACGCAAGTGCCTGCTCGACCGCGAAGGCACTCTCGGCCTTCTCTCCGGCCTTGATGCAGTAGTCGGAGCATTTTGTATGTTCATGGGATATGGAGAAGTGCCTGGCAAGGTCGTATATGACCTCGTCCAACCTGCCGCTATAAACCCTTTCAAGATGCTCTCCGAGGTTTCTATGGTGCACGGCCTTCCACCTTTCTCCTATGCCTTCGTATATCACACTCTGAAATACTGCATGGCTGAATTCCAAGACCCCGTTTCTTTCATGAAGTATGCCCAAAACCAACAGCGTTCTGAGCGCCTTCTCGGGACTGTTCAATAGCCTATTGGATGCCGGGAGCGATTGGTCGAACCTCTGTCCGATGCAGGATGCGTACTCGGCCATGGCGATGGAATCGGGGTCCAGCGCATCTATTCTGCGGCGCACAACCTCCTCCACGGTGGCAGGAACACGGGAAAATTCCGACACCAATGAATATTTCCCATTAGTTTTGGCAATGTTACCTTCGCGGTGCATCTCTTTGAGCATCTCTATCGCAAAGAGCGGATTTCCGTCCGACTGTTCGTACAATCTTTCTGCCATTGCGGGCGGGAAATCATTCGGGAAGAATCTCCCATGGATGAGCGAACTCATGCTTTCCATATCCAATTTTTCCATAGCCAATTCATGCAGGACCCCGTCGTTCATCATATTTTCTATGACTCTCTGCAAAGATTCGGACTCGCAGGGCCTTGATGTCCCCATTAACAGTATCCGGTCCTTCCCGATATTCCTTGCCAGGTAACTCAGAACGAATAGGGAAGACTCATCCACCCAGTGAATGTCCTCAAGCAATACGACCAACGTTCTTTCGGCGGAGAAGGCCCTCAGCGACCCGAAAATTTCATCGGCTATCCTGATGCGCTCGTTCTCCAGCTTCACGCCCTCCAGGTCCCTCCTCACAAGGAACTTCGCCTCGGTGAGTTTTTTGATCTTATCATGGACCGGCTCCACCTCCGATACCTTTCCCGACCACTTTTCCAGGGCGGCCCCATGTTCCTCCTCTATTCGCTGGAGCGCCCTTTTCAGCGCCCCTTTCATATCTGGATGCTCCCCTCCCGAGAACACCCCGGTCAGGAACAAATGCTTCCCATGCTCGATGAGTATCTTCATGTCCCCGTACTCCAGCCGCCCCAGCCCGCTCTTCTGTTCCCCGGCGGTGTCTAGCGAATCGCACACGAAATTTTGCACCGCGGAAAGCATGCCAGCAAATATGTCAGCATCCATCTCTTCCTCACCCGAGGAGGCCTGGGCCACCAGCATGCCAGCGGGATTTATAGCAAAGATTTTGACGAATCGGGTATATTCTTGTTCCTCGAACAGCGGCGCGTCCATCTCCCCGGCCAGGGCCTTGGAGAATACCAGGAATGGCTGGGCAGAATCGGCGGACGCTGCGCCCGATAATATCTTGACGTTTTGGGTGGCTGCATATTCCTTGAACGCATCCACCAGCGCGGTCTTGCCGATGCCCGGTTCCCCCGAGATAAGGACGGTTGAGCCCTTGCCATTCTTCGCGTTCTCAAGGGACTCTCTCAGGGACTGCAATTCCTTTTCCCTGCCGATGAGCACATGCTCTCCAGCTTTCCGCTCCACCATGAGCTATGAATGGTCTTTGGAGTAATAAAAGGTGTCGCCCTCAGTGATCAATGAGCTTGGATATCTCCTTGGTGACCTTCTCCAGAACCTCTGGGTGTTTGAGGACGAACTTCACACCTGCGGCCTCAAAGAGCTCGGGCAGGCCGACCGTCGTTCCGAGCGTCAGGGCGTGCTTGTAGTGCTTGACCGCATTCCTGTAATCTTCCAGCGAGTTGACAAAGACCTGCATCGCACCTACCTGGGCGATGCCGTATTCCACGTAATACAGCGGAACCTCATAGACATGGAGATACTGCCAGCCGATACCCTGGAATTCTTCCAGACCGGAATAATCAATATACGGCATGTATTTGGCAAACAGTTTCTTCCAGTAATCGGCCCTGGCCTTGGAATCTGCGCCGCCCTTGTCGATGTACACCCAGTCCTGGAATTCGTCCAGTATTGCCATGAAAGGCAGGAATTTCAGCAGGTCCTCGAGCTGCTCAATGCCTATCCTCTTTCTGTCTGCCTCATTGTAAACGATATCCCAATAGGGCCTGGCCAGCAATTCCATCGACATCGATGCGACCTCGGCGAACTCCAAAGGATAACCTCTCACCAGCAGGGACAGTTGCCTGCAGGATAGGGTGTGTATCGCGTGACCGGATTCGTGCATGAGCGTGTCGAAATCGTCGCTGGTGCCTACAGCGTTTCCGAAGACCATAGCCATGCGCTCCTCGGGGAAGTCGTTGGAGTACGCGCCCGGCGCTTTTCCGGGGCGGTTCTCAAGGTCCAGGTAGCCCTTCCGGTCCATTAGCCAGAACGCCTTCTCGAACTCGGGGTCGATGGACTTCAGTACCCTGGCCGCCTTCTCCTTCAGCTCAGGCAGATCCTTGTACACCTTGGGCGGCTCTGCGCCGTCCGGGTCGACAGCGGTGTCCCAGGGGCGGAGAGTCTTTAGGCCCATCTTCTTCTTTCGCTTATCCATCATCTTGTTGACGGCCGGCACCACGAACTTGTGTATCGCGTCCCTAAACGCTTTCGTGTCCTTTCGGGTATAGCTGAGGCGACTCAGTTCCTTGTATCTGTAATCCAAGTAATTATCCATCCCGGCATTCGAAGCCAGGTTGTTGCGGAGCCCGAGCATTTTTTCGAACAGGCCATTCAATTTTTCCATGTCCGCGTAATGCATCCCGACCCTTGCGCGCCATGCCCTTTCCCTCAGGTCCCTGTCTGGGCTTTTCAGCAGGGGATTGAGCTTCTGCGGAGTGACCGTCTCTCCGTCGAACTCTGTCTGCCAACCGCCGGATATCTTCTGGTACTGGCTTTTCAGTATCATCTCCTCGGACAGCAAAGGCAGGTTCTCCTTCCTGAACAGTTCCACGGCCCATTGCACATTCTTCCGGGCAATGGCATAGTTCTCCGGTATCCAGGCCTCGGGCAGAGCCATGAAGCGTTTCTTCATAGACTCGTCCAGCTCTCCGACCAGGGGGGTGACTACGCCCGCTATATGTTCGTAATCCTTGCCGGCCTGCTCGTCTTTCGTGTCGCGGGTCATGGCGAAATACGCCCGGGTACTTTTCTCCTGCACTGCGGACATGACCTCGGACCATGCCTCGAGCCACGCTGCCGCGTCCTTCTGGGTCTCGACCGGCATCTTCTCAAGCCGGGCATAGGCCTTCTTTATCGTCTCCGGGTCGGCCATGTTGTCCGCCGTGTTCAAAAACTTTCGCGAATATACTGTCTCGAGGTCCGTGGAATCACCGGAGATGGGCAAGGCTGGAGAATATAAAAAATGTTGGGAGGGGCATAGTGCCCCGTCACCCCATTTTAACTGGTATTACAAGAAGAAGGAAATGCCCGAGAACTCCTCTTCCGGATGCATCGCATTTCCGGCTTCGGCAGCGTCGGCGACCGCCCTGGGATAGGCAACATCGAAGGCGAGGGTCAGGTCAGTGTTCCCGCCCTTTTTCACCGCATATTCAAGGAACCAGTAAACCCACATTCCGTGCTCGTGCTTGGGCGCGTCAAGGCCGTATTCCAACTGGCCTGCGGTCTGGCTGACATACCGGCCCGAGCCGGCGACACTGTCCATCCCTCCGCTGTGGCACGAGTCGAAGAAGAAGAACATATGGTTGCTGTCAAAATCCTCGAATGCCTCCCCGAGTTGGGCGTCGGATATGAAACCGCTCTGTTCCTCGATGTTCCACGCACAGATGGATGATGACCTTGTTCGGTCTGAATATGAGCCATGGCCGGAGAATACGAATGCGACATAGTCGCCTGCCTCTTCCTGTTCCTCGAGCCATGCTATCTCATCCAATATTTTAGAAGTTGATGCTTGTGAATCTATGAGCGTGTGAACCGTGTATCCCTGCGATTCCAGGTAGGATGTCCAGCTCTCCGCATCCTCGTCGCAGAAACTGAGGTCGTGGTCACCCTGGTAATCGGAAATCCCAATCACCAGAGCATACTTGTCCGGCATCGAACCAAGGGAGACAACAGTGACAGTCAGGGTGTCGGATTGTGTGGCCGAGCCGTCGGTGACCGTGAGAGTCACTATGTACGAACCGGCCGAATCATATGCATGGCTGGCTGTGGAACCGATGGCTGTATCTCCGTCACCGAAATTCCAAGTATAGGTGGTAATCGAGCCGGTCGAGCTTCTTCCGTCGAACAGGACGCTCTGGCCGGTTGTGACTGTCCGGTCGTTCCCGGCAACGGCGCTCAGGGCCGTGCCGCTTCCGCCGGTGCTTATTTGTAGATAGTATGTACCGAACCCGCTGTATGCATATGGATTCACATAATATGTCCCGCTTATCGGGGCAGTATAAACAATTACCTCGTACGATGTGAATTCCCTTGAATTGGCCACTTCGGCTTCATTGTTGTTGTACAGGTAGAGGTCGAAGTCAGCATCGGTCGGGCCGGTCATGGTCGCGGTCAGGGTTTGGCCAGCAGTGAGCGGTATCGAATAGTAATCATCGGTATCGACATCCCCGTATGCGTTCAGAGTGCCGGTGATATAACCGCCGTCGAAAGTAGCCACAGCGGTCCCGATGTCGTCATTCGTGTCTGATGCCGGGCCTGTCTGAATTTCGACGTAAAGGGTGTAAGTGCCGATTCCGTCGTAGGACCAGACATTGACATAGTAGAATCCTGTGTCCGGGGCATAGACAGAGAGCTGTTCATTGCCATAGGCCGCCTCGGATACGCCAAGCTGGTCTCCGCCGGAGTCATATATATACAGGTCAAAATCGGTGCTTACCTGCACCGGGACCTTGAGAAATGCGTAGAGTATCTGGCCTGCGTTAAGGTGGATCTTGTAATAATCATCCTGGTCAAAATATTCGTTTAGATCTGAGGTGACTGTATTGCCGCTCGCGATATTGGAGGCGTCGGAAAATGAGTTGTCTCCGTCGTTCAAACTTATTTTCTCCACAATGTCCACACTGAGAGTGTAATCACCGCTGCCGAGGTAGGAATATACGTCTATTATATAGAAATCATCCTGCCATGCCACGAAATTCATTTCCTCGGAACTCGTCTCGCCCGCGCTCCCGGTGATTATATATTGGTCCCAGAAGAACATGTTTTCATAAGCGTACAGGTCAAAATCGGTGCCGCCTGCGCCGCTCAGCGTCGCTGTCACGACCTCCCCGGGGTCCAGACGGATTTTGTACAGGTCATCCGTTCCGGAGGTACGCAATTTTCCGGTAATAATGTCCCCGTCGAAAATTTCC
Organism: Methanomassiliicoccales archaeon UBA147; assembly: GCA_002496385.1. GTDB lineage: Archaea > Thermoplasmatota > Thermoplasmata > SG8-5 > SG8-5 > UBA147. Next base: position 33,165 of record DAJR01000047.1, read on the forward strand.
CTGGCGCTGTTGAAGGGATTGGTAGCAACCATCAGGATCAAAGCTGCGGCAATTGCTGCCACTATGACAATGATCACAACAGCGACCACGATGATGACCTTTCCCGCGCCCGATTTTGGCGGGGAAGGCGGCATGGGAGCGTAAATCGGGGCAGGGTATGCCTGCGGAGCCGGATATTGGGGGGGAGGGGGGTGGTAATAGGTTTCCTGGGGCTGGGCGGGTGTTTGGCCTGTCGGCCTTCCGCAATGGGGGCAGTTGTTGAAACTGGCCGGTATCTGGACCCCGCATCCAATGCACACACGGTTCATCGACTGGACATTGTTGATTCCGGAGGGCGTTCCGCATCTGGGGCAGGCATAGCCATCGTATGGCGTTCCGCAATTCGCGCAGTTTTGCATGACAATCACCTTGAACTCCGACCTTCCATGTTTCATCAATATAATTATTTATTGCCTTCAAACTCCGATCTGCTTCGGGGCTCGCATTATGGGTTGAATCGTCTGCGGACATCGGTACATTGTTAATGGGCTTTATTGATTAAAACGACAATTTTAATATACAACTCCGAATTAGTATCAGTAAATGGTCAGTTTTGCTCACTTGATATATGAACATTGACCAGGCTAACCATAAACGGTGATATGGATGAAAATAAAAAAAAGATGGAGTAGAGGCAAGGTGAATGAGGGACGGAGCCGGGGCACGTTCTGGAATGGAACCGCGGGCACTGAGCTTTTCTACCAGGTGCAGCGCGCACGGCCGCTGTGAAGAGGGACAGGGGGCGGTAACATGCCGGAAACATCAAGCCAAGTGGATTGGATTTCCGTCGGGACGAATCTATACCGGGAGTTAACGGCCATCGAGGAACGTGGCAAGCGACTGAAGCAGGCGAGGAAGAGACGCTTGGCTGCGGCGTTCCAATTCGGGTTCCTCAGAAGGTTCAGAAACTATCCGACGACCCATGTTGAGAGGAGGTGATCGCCTTGTTCATTGTAATCTACGAAAAAAAGACGGGAAAGGACGGAGGGCTGGAGGAGCGGCCGCTGGCATTCTTCAGAAATCCGAACGAGGCCAATGTGTTCCTCGAGATGTTGGCTTACAACGGTAGGCGGGTTTTTGCCAGAAGCATTTGAGCATTCGCGAAAATACAAATACTCAGGTGCCATGCATGATGCGATGAACATAGAATTGAGAAAACTGGACCCGCGTGACCTGGAGGATAGAGTCAATATTTTTCAGTACGAATCCCCAGGCCACTATCAGGTTGACATCTGCGAGACCGCCAAGGGGTGGGACATCAGCCTTCGGAAAGAGGATTTCCCGCAGACATTCATAAAAAAAGAGCCAGAAGCGGTGATTACGCACTATAAGGGAGACTCCGAGATATACGCCGCGTTCGCGGAGGGAAGAGAGGTCGGGCTCATCCAGCTGGAATTTCAGAAATACAGCGGGAGTCTGCGGGTCTGGGACATTGACGTGGTTCCGGAATTTCGCGGTATGGGAGTGGGGAAGGCGCTGATGGACCTGTGCAAGTCAAGGGCCTCGGACCTTGGGGCCAGGAGGATAGTCCTGGAGACACAGACATCCAATCTCAAGGCCATCGCTTTTTATCGCAAGATGGGATTCAAACTCGTCGGCCTGGATGCCAGCCATTACACGAACGATGATATTGAAAAGGGAGAGGTGAGGCTTGAAATGGCAATTCATTTGGGATATCCCAAGTAAACTACCAGCCCTTAAAAGGNNGCATGCCTGAATATCGAAGCTGGAAGGCTTCGATTTACTTTGATTATATGAGTACGGCATGCAACGGCATTTCACGTTTACTGCCCAACGCTTTCATCCAGGCCATCAATGGCCTGGCGTTCAGCTACGCGAGGCAGTAATGTTTAATTACCCCGTCCTTGATGGCGGGGCTGATGCGCAGATGATTGAACCCTGGCTGATGTGGACCGGATTTTTCATTTTGATAGCAATATTATTGGCAATGGACCTGGGGGTTTTCCAGCGCAAGGCACACACGATACACATGAGGGAAGCCATAAAATGGTCCATATTCTGGATAGCCATAGGCGTGTCTTTTTCCGTGGTCATCTTCTTCGAGTACCCGGAAACACTACCGGCCGACGCGGCCGCGGGCTCCCTCAACAGGTCCGATGCAGTGGCGGCTTATCTCACTGGTTATGTTCTGGAAAAGATGCTTTCGGTTGACAATCTGTTTGTATTCGTCATCCTTTTCTCCTTCTTCGGAGTGAAGAACAAGGACCAGCACCATGTCCTTTTCTGGGGTATAATGGGCGCCCTGGTCATGCGCGGCATATTCATCTTCGTGGGCGCTACTGCAATACATGCCTATGAGCCGGTGATGTACTTCTTCGGAGGGCTGCTGATTTACACGGCAGTCAAGATGGCTGTGATGGGAGACCAGGAATTCAAGCCCTCGGAGTCCCGCGTTTACAAACTGCTGAAACGCGTGCTGCCTTTCACGGAGGACGCCCATGACGGGAAATTCTTCCACATGGTGAACGGAAGGCGGATGGCCACATGCCTCATGCTCTGCCTGATAATGGTCGAACTCACCGACGTCCTCTTCGCCATTGACTCGGTTCCGGCAGTCCTCGGGATCACCACCGATACGTTCATAGTCTACACCTCCAACGTATTTGCGATTCTCGGGCTCAGAGCCCTTTATTTCGTGGTGGCCGGGGGAATGCAAAGCTTCAGATACCTCAAGCCGGCGCTGGTCATCGTGCTTGCGTTCATCGGCCTCAAGATGATCCTGGCAGGCCCCTGGTGGCACATCTACGAGGTCCCCATCCTGATGTCGCTGGTAGTGGTCATGGGCATACTTGGAATCGGGATTGCTGCTTCGGTCATGGGTAAGAAGAGAGAGGTGAAGGTGCCGGACGTCGTACCCGGAGAAGGGTGTTCTTGCGGCCATCCGGAGGAGCATGGCCTTGACTGCCCTCTCGAATCGCATGATAAGGATTGAGTGCCCCGATGCTTAGAGCATTCTCAGGATGCTTGACAACCTTTATAAATAAATTCTCATTCAACCCGATAAGATGACACCGCGCCCAAAAAGATTGACTTTGATTCTGGTTGCCGCATTCGCTCTCTGCCTTGGGAGCACATGGCTTGCACCCGCAGCCACCGCATCCCCGGACGACTTAAACATATTCCCCCCGACAGTCACGTCGATGGAAGTCGAGATGGAGTCCAGCGTTTTCTTCAGATGGGGCGTTTACAACAACGGCAGCAACCCCCAAACTCTTCTGATTGACATATCCGGTGCGGAGAACGGCTGGACCGCTACGCTCTCGAACACTGACACCTATTTTGTGCTGGAGCCCGGGAAGTTCATCGCAATCGAACTCAATGTCACGGCGCCGGACACCAGGGATTACCCGGAAGAGACAATAACTCTAACCGGAACTGCCCGGGACCTGGTAACCGAGGAATCCTGGACTGAATACCTTGGATCTGTCCATGCCAATATCGTCGGCGGGGCTTACATACCTCCCACAAGGGTCCTTGGCTGGTTCGATGACCCGCTTGGGAATTACATACCCGCATTGGACAACGAATGGGGCGTGTTCACCACGACCGTCATCGTCTGGCTCATCATCGGCACATGCATTTATTTCATATTGGATCCATTGGTGAAACAGATAACGAAACAAACAAAGACCGACCTGGACGACAAATTACTGGCCGTCATCAAGGGACCCGTGTTCTGGATAATACTGACCTATGGAATAATTTCCTCGCTGAGGGTGCTTAATTTCTCATGGAAAATGATACATGCTCTCGAACTTCTCTACTCTGTTATTCTCATCATCCTCTTCAGCTGGATGGCATATAAGATCCTGAAAGACGTGCTGATCGCCTGGGGGAAAAAATACGCGGAGAAAACGGAAACCACGCTGGATGACCTGATACTCCCACTGTTCGAGAAAGTGGGAATCGTAGCCATTGTCGCCATCGCCATCATCGCCATCCTGAACATGAGCGGTGTGGACGTTACACTGCTGATGGCGGGCATGGGCGTGGCCGGCCTGGTAATCGCTTTTGCAGCCCAGGAGACGCTCAGCAACTTCATCAGCGGGATGTTCCTTCTGACAGACAGGCCATTCAAGGTGGGGGACATGATCCTCATGGAGAACGGGGATTACTGCCGGGTCGAGCAAATCGGGATGAGGAGTACCAAGCTTTACAACACCTTCGACCATGACATGATAGTCATCCCAAACAATAAAATTGCAAATGAGAAGGTCGTGAACCTGACTGCGCCGGACCGAAGAATGAGAGTGAAGATTGCCATCGGCGTAGGTTACAAGACAGATATCCAGAAGGCAAAAAGAATCATGCTTGAGATTGCCAATTCCACGCCCGGCATCATCACCGAGGAGGATTTCAAGCCCATCGTGAGGCTCTCCGATTTCCATGACTCGGCCATCCAGCTAAGGATGTTTGCCTGGGTTCACAAACTGGATGAGCAATGGAAGGTGGCCGGAGAGATTAGGGAGGGAATAATCACGCGTTTCCGGAAGGAAGGCATCGAGATACCCTTCCCGCAGAGGGTCATCCACATGGAGAACAAAGACTAGCTTTCTTCCTTTCTCATGTTTGCAGAAGTTATATCTGATTCAATTTTAGTAGCATCTCGCGTATCTGGCTTCGCGTCATGGGCTTCAACTCGTTGCTGCGGAACGGTTCCTTCATCGCTGGAAGGTTGAACAGGCGGCTTATGTCCTCGAAACCGGGTATCGCTAGCCTGTATGGCGGGATTATTATCAATTCGCCGGACTTTTTCGCCCGCAAAGCTTCCTCCGGGGTCATCAATGCCTCGTGCAACCGCTCACCGGGGCGCATGCCTATCATCTTTATCTTGATGGATTCTGGCTTCTTCCCGGATTTCTTCGCTGTCTCGTCCCTGATGACCTCGGCCAGGTCCTTCATCCTGGCCACGGGCATGTGAAACGTGAATATCTCGCCGCCCTTCGCGGAACATGTGGCCTTGAAGATGAGCCTTACGGCGTCGCTCAGGTACATCATGAATCTTGTCATTTCGTTGGATGTCAGTGTTACAGGGCCCCCGCCCTTCACCTGGTCGACGAAGAAAGGAATGACAGAACCGCGCGAGCCCATGACATTGCCGAACCTGACTATCGAGAACACAGTCCGCCTGCTGCCCTTGTAGAAATTGGCGTTCACCACCAGTTTCTCCGCCAGGAGCTTGGAGGCTCCCATCGTGTTGACCGGCTCCACGGCCTTGTCGGTGCTGATGAACATCATTCGCTCGACGTTTTGCTCGATGCAGGCCTCTATCAGGTTTTGGGTGCCTTGGACATTGGTCTTCATGGCCTCGGTGGGGTTGTACTCGCACAGGGGGACGTGCTTGAGTGCGGCCGCATGAAACACGATGTCCGCGCCATGGCATGCCATGTTCATCCTCTGCCTGTCCCGGACGTCGCCTACGAGGAACCTGTATCTCTCCCCGTCCAGCTCATTGGAGAGCGTGAATACGCCGTTCTCATCGTTGCTGAGTATCCTGATTGCCTTCACGCCGGTCCCGGCCAGCGCCCTTGCGATGTCGGAGCCTATGGAGCCGGTTCCGCCTGTCACCAGCACTGTCTTTCCTTTGAAGAATTTTTTCATTTCCGGGTCCGGTCTCAGCTCTCTGTCAATGTTGCTTTTCGCGTTCAATTCACTCACCTACATATTCTTGGATGGCATCGATGATCCGGTCGAATTGGCCGGCCCCGATTCCGGGGAACAGCGGAAGGGTCAGTATCCTCGCGGAGACAACTTCCGTCACTGGCAGTTTGGCGGTTTTGGCGCCGGCGAGGTCGAGGTAATGCTTGCTGAGATGCACCGGGTCAAAATAGACCTTCGACATTATACCTTTTCCCCCCAGATGCGATTTCAGTCCTTTCTGCATCTCGTGTGTCTCCATCAGTATCGAATACAGCTGGTACACATGGCGGCATCCTTTGAGCTCATTGGGAAGCCCTATGCCGGGGATTTTTGAAAACGCTTTCCTGTAGCGCTCTGCGAGTGCCCGCCTTGCTTTAATTATCTTTTCAATCTTCGCAAGCTGCGAAATGCCAAGCGCGGCGCACATCGTGGGAATCCTGAAATTATAGCCGAGTGCGGTGTAATCCGGCGAGCCAGATGAATTGAAATAGTCGCCCTGGGAACGGCCGTGGGACCTTATGAGCCGCAGTTTCTTGGCGATGGCCGCATCGTTTGTGGTGATGGCGCCGCCCTCGCCGGTTGTTATTATCTTGTTCTGGCAGAAGCTGAACATCGAAGCGTCGCCGAACGAGCCAACCATCTTTCCCCGATATTTCGAACCCAGAGATTCGGCAGCGTCCTCGAAAAGCAGGAGCTTTTTATCATGCGCCAGGTCTTGTATCGCTTTTATCTGGCATGGATGGCCGGCGTAATGGATGGGCATTATCGCTTTTGTCCTGCGTGTTATCCTACGTGCGATGTCCAGAGCATCGAGGCCACATGTTTCGCGTTCGATGTCACCGAACACCGGGCTTGCCCCGGTGAAGAGAACCGAATTCGCGGTGGAAATGAATGTGAAGGAGGGGACTATCACCTCGTGGCCTGGACCTATGCCATAGGCGAGCAGCATGGCATGAAGCGCGGAGGTGCCGTTGTTGAAGACAACAGCATGGTCTGCGCCGATATACTGCGCAAGCCTGTCTTCAAATTCAGCAATCTCCGGGCCTTCGGCCCAGAACGAACCGCGCTCGATAATGCGCTTCACCGCGTCTATGTCCTCATCGTCATGATAGATTTCGAACAATGGTATTTTTTTCGGCATGTTCATGTCCCCGGAATGCACATTGATTATTTATTATTCTTTGTCCAATCTTAATCTTAGAATTTATCATTTTTTATGATAATTTTACCGGAGTGGGTGCCCGCATCTGGGTGTTTATTGAAAACCGCTTTGAGTGTCCAAGTCCTTGGCTGGGCTCACATTTAGGCAGGTAAAGGTCAATGAAATCCGTCGACCAGGTTTATTTCAGGGTTGAATGAGAATAAATGAAAAAGTATATAATGAACCACAAACATAGCCTAGATATGCCAAAGCAAAGATACCTTGGCTTGATACCGGCGCGAGCAGGCTCGAAACGAATTCCAGAGAAGAACATCCGCCTACTCTGCGGGAAGCCACTCATACAATATACCATTGAGGCAGCGCAAGAAAGCAAGGTACTCTGGAAGATAATTGTTTCCACGGACGACGAGAATATTATGAAAATAGCCAAGGATTGCGGGGCGGATGTACCGTTTGTTAGACCAGCGAAATTAGCCATCGATGAAACCCCCACATTTCCAGTGGTCAAACATGCATTGAATTTCTACAAGGAAAACCCGCCTGATGCCATTGTGCTTTTACAGCCGACATCGCCCTTGAGAATTTCAAGTGATATTAGCGATGCAATCAACCTGTTCGAACAATCTGGAGCAGACACGGTGGTAGGAATTTCAAAATATCCCATCAAACTTGACACAATGTTCAAGATGGTTAAGGAGAAGCCACACCTCACATTAGAAATTCCAAAAAACCTCACACCAAATGATTGCAGATACAGACTTAACGGTGCAATCTATGTAATAAAGGCATCCACCATTCTTGATGATGATACCCTTTTCGGGAATAAAATAGTAGGATATATGATGCCAAATTCACGCTCAGTCGATGTAGATACGATGGAGGATTGGCGAATGGCAGAGCTCTTCATATCCGGAGGAATCAAAATTGAAGAACGTTAGGGTAGGGGCGAGGTCAATTGGTGAAGAGTGCAATGTATTCATCATCGCCGAAGCTGGCGTCAACCACAACGGAAGCGTCGAACTGGCAAGGAAGATGATAGACGAAGCCAGGAAAGCCGGTGCCGACGCCATCAAGTTCCAGACCTTCAGGGCCGAGGCCCTCGTCACCAAAGACGCCGAGAAGGCCGAGTACCAAAAAGCCTCGACCGAGCAGGGCTCACAGTACGATATGATAAAGAAGCTCGAACTGGCAGAGGCGGACTTCGCCGGGCTGAAGAAGTATGCCGACAAGGCAGGCATCATATTCCTGTCCACGCCGTTCGACGAGAAGAGCGCCGATATGCTGGATGCCCTCGGGATGCCTGCTTTCAAGATCGCGTCGGGGGAGATAACCAATTTCCCGTTGCTGAAGCACATTGCATCCAAGGGGAAGCCCGTGATTCTGTCCACCGGCATGGCCACGATAGACGAGATACAGACAGCAATCAAGACTCTCAGGGATTCCGGCCAGACAGCCATTGTTGCCCTACATTGCACCACCTCCTATCCTGCGAGCATGGATGAGCTGAACCTCCGGTCAATGCAGACGATGCACGCGATGCTGGGCGTTCCAGTGGGTTATTCGGACCACAGCCTGGGCATCACCGCCCCCATTGCTGCTGTCGCCCTGGGCGCCTGCGTCATAGAGAAACATTTCACTCTTGACAGGGCAATGTCCGGGCCTGACCATGCCGCTTCCCTGCAGCCGGGGGAGCTCGGGGAGATGGTCAGGGCGATACGGGATGTTGAAAAGGCCCTTGGGAGCGGCAAGAAAGAGCCTACGGACAATGAGAAAAAGATCATGCTGGTCGTGAGAAAGAGCCTGGTCGCCGCCAGTGACATACCGGCAGGCGCGACAATTACCAGGGAAATGCTGGCTGCTAAGAGGCCGGGCACAGGGGTGCACCCCGGCGAGATGGACAGGTTCGTCGGCAGGAAAGCGGCGCGCTCGATCAGGAAAGACGAACAGCTGAAGCACGGTGATGCGGTATGAAGAGAGTGGCGATGATCACGGCTACCCGCGCCGAATACGGGCTCTTCAGGCCGATACTCCGCGCAATGGCCAGGGAGAGCGGGCTTGAGCCCATGCTCATCGTCACCGGTACGCACCTTTCCGGGGAATTCGGAAGCACCGTTTCGGACATCGAGGCGGATGGTTTCAGGATACATGCCAAGCTCGACCTCCTGAACAGGGAAGACACCGGGGCCGGCATGGCCAGGTACATAGGACATCTGACAGCCGAACTTGCCGGATTGTTCGAGAAATCAAAGCCTGACATCCTCCTCCTTCTGGGCGACAGGGGCGAGATGCTGGCCGGCGCAATAACAGCATCCTGCATGAACATTGCAATCCTCCATCTTCATGGCGGGGAATCGTCCGGAAGCGTGGACGACGCCTTCAGGAAATCCATCACAAAGCTGGCTCACATGCATCTTCCCGCGTCCGAGGCTGGCAGGGCGAATATAATCGCGCTCGGAGAGGATCCGCGCCGAATCCATGTCGTTGGAGCTCCTGGCCTTGACGATATCAAGCAGGAAATCGCGCCTCCCGAGGAAATCCTGCGCCGGATGGGATTCGACACCTCGAAGCCGCTTGTGCTCCTTGTCCAGCACCCTGTCACGACCGAGGCCGGGTCTGCCGGCGGCCAGATGGAGGCGACCCTTTCGGCCGTTTCCGAGCTCGGACTTCAGACATTCGTGGTCTATCCCAACGCCGACCCGGGCGGCAGGAAGATGATAGAAATCATCGAATCTTTCATTAAAAAGCAAGATTTCATCAAGGGGAAAAAGAGCCTTCCGAGGAACGACTATCTCAGCCTGATGAATGCGGCTAGCGTCATGGTCGGCAACTCCAGCAGCGGCATCATCGAAGCCCCGTCAGTCGGCCTGCCCGTGGTCAACATAGGCACGCGCCAGCTTGGCAGGGAGAGGGCGGCCAATGTCATTGATGTCCCTCCTGAGACGAAAGCTATCAAGAACGCGATTGACAAGGCGCTGAACGACGCGAAGTTCAGGAAAAAGGCCAAGGAATGCACCAACCCGTACGGCGACGGGAACACGGCTGGTCGTATAATCAAGATCCTTAAGGAAATGGAAGCGGATGCAGACTTCCTCCAGAAGAGGTGAGAACATGAGGTTCGAGAATTGGAAATATCCCGAGATCGAGGACGGAAAGCCCACGAAATACAACTGGATAGTCAAGAATCTGGATAAATTTAAGATGGGCCAGCATACTGACATCGGGGCATTCACGTACATCAACGCCAAATTCGGCGTTGAAATCGGGGACAATGTCCAGATAGGTTCGCATTGTGCGATATACTCTGTCTCCACCATAGACGGCAAGGAAGGACCCGTGGTCCTGAGGGAGAACTGCAGGATAGGGACGCATTCCACGGTGATGCCCGGCGTGACCGTCGGGGCCAATTCGGTCGTGGGGGCTCACAGTCTGGTGACGAAGGACATCCCGGACGGCGTCCTGGCCTACGGCGTTCCCGCAAAAGTTATTAAGTCCCTGAACATTGGGTGAATTCTCAATTGGAAGGTGAGAAAATGAGATATTGCAATAGATGCGTGATGCCTGACACACGACCTGGTATAAAATTTGACAAGAATGGAATCTGCTACCCATGCCTCGTGGCTGAAAAAAGGAAGAATACGGACTGGAAAGCAAGGCAAAAGGAGTTGAAGAAACTCTGTGACAAGTACCGTAGGAACGATGGTTACTATGATTGTGTCATACCAGTAAGCGGAGGTAAAGACAGCCACTATCAAGTTCACATGATGAAAGATGTTTACAAGATGAACCCACTGCTGATAACTGTCAGTGATTCGTTCGGCCACACGAAAGCCGGTGAACATAACTTCAGAAACATCAGCGAAGCATTCGGCTGCGACACCATCGTCTACAACTTAAATCATGCGACAATGAGGAAGATGGTGCGCCTGGCTTTCGAATACTTCGGCAGCCCAACGTGGCCGATTGATATGGCTATTTACTCTGTGCCGCTAAAGCTCGCTGCAGCCATGAATATTCAACTTATAGTTTATGGGGAGAATATTGCATATGAATACGGTGGGCCTGGCGCGAAGGAGACCTATAGTGCCAAAGCGCAGATACAAAACGACGTTGTCAAACCCATTGATTGGAAGTGGTGGTACAATCATGGAATAAAAACCTCTGAGATCGAATTCCTCAAGTATCCTTCCAAGAAAGTTGTTGACAAGCTGGAACCAATTTATCTGAGTTACTTCTACCCCTGGGATGGAATGAGGAACTATCGTGTGGCGAAGCGCTATGGTTTCAGGGACGCAAATGGAGAATGGAACCGCGAAGGTTTCATCGAGAACTTTGATCAAATTGACTCATACGGATACATAGTCCATCCCTGGCTGAAGTACCCGAAGTTCGGGCACGCCAGGGCAACGGATGTTTCATGCTACTGGATAAGAAACGGCTACATCACCAGGGAGCAAGGGGTGCAGCATGTAAAGGAACATGACCACAAACTTGACCCGAAGGCGCTTGACGATTTCCTGAATTTCACCGGTTACTCAAACCGCGAGTTCTGGGATATTGTTGATAAACTTTACAATCGCAAATTGTTCGACAACGTCGATGGGGAATGGGTCCTCAAAGATCCGATATGGAAGAATAAATGAACAAGAGACAATAACTTTTCTAGTCTTGGATAAACCAAGAAATAGCTTCCGTTACAGTGGGCGCTATATTTATTGTGCACAATTTGATGCTGAATTGAACAATAATTATTATTAGATTCAGATATATTTACTATTTATAAATTCTTGCATAAAATCAAATGCAACATACAAAATTATATTGACACAATAAGGTTCGACAATGGAGACGCTAATTTCCCAGAGCTGTTTGATTCGCCCGATATTATTCACTCACATATCGGGGACAAAGATGCATTTTCATTTTAATTGATGGTTCATTTGGCTTTATTGCCATTATTAATTTCACTTGCACGGATTACAATGTCCCTGATTCTATTGAATTCATGTAAATTATTATCAGTGGGAGGTGATTCTCTCCAATCCTCGAAACCTTCAATGGAAAATGCTTTTCGATAAACTTTCCTAATTCCATGGTCGATTGATTGGGGCAATTGCATGTTTTCAAGGAATATGCCCGCTTTTCGGGGAATAGATGAGCGATTGCAGAAGTTTTGTAGATATTCCGCCATCCCGTGGTCAATGCAATCAATCGCCTCTTCCAGATTTAATTTAGAGTTAAGCATTAAATGATGTGCAAGGCATTCCCTGAACCGGGTGTATTTCTCGTTATAGGTCCCATCCTTTATGTAATCATTCATACTATTGCATGTCCAGTTAGTAGAATTGGGATTCATTTCTCTGACATTGCACATGATATCTAATTTTTTCATCTTCCCATATATCATAGTCAACAACGTGGGCAATAATTCACCGAATTGATAATCTATTGTGTATTTCATATTCTCTTGAAATATGAATTTGAAGAACTCGGTCCTATGGATTGCGTAAAAAGTGGCTGAATAATGGGCAAAATGATAGGCCATCCTTGCCTCTGAATCCGGCAAAGTGATTGAATCGGTTGTGGATAATGGTTTCCAGAGAAATCGGATTTCGTCTTTCTTATTCTTCTTTACGCAATATCCAAAGTAATTTCCGTGGGCGCATGTGAAATCTGGATTCGCGTTGAGAAATTCTACGCATGCTTCAATGCCGCTGGGTGTGATAAAATCATCGTCGGCGCATATAGCACAATATTTTTGCGTAACATACTTTATTATGTCAGCGTTCTTATAAAAGGGATTGATGTCCGATGGGTATTTAATATGAGATACGCTCAATTTTGTTATTTTTGATATGGTTTTTTCATTTATACTAATAATGTTTTCTATGCTTGAATCTCCAACAAAAATGCAACAATTCATTTCACACTGGTTGTAATATTCGAGTATTCGTTTTAAATATTCTGGTCGATTATAAGTAGGTATAATTAGAGCACATTCAACCTTTTCATTTTCAATGTTTTCCATCATAATAATTTACCATATAATCTTCAGAGTTTAAAAGTGAGATCTTGCTTTGCACACAATGATCTTTGTATAAATTTGGGTAAATGAATGATTATCTTCATGTGAATCCTTTTTATTTTATCCTTTTTAAATATCCATCAATTGCTTCCGTAATCATCAATTTATTCGCTTTTTCATGATCTATTACGAAGTTGTCATTCTTTGATAAAAAAACTTTGAGTGCGCTCATAGGATTGTTACCGACATCCCAAGGTCGATTTGAATAATATCCCCTTGGGAAATACTCAATAATAGTATCTGGTAAAACTAAATATGATCCCACAGTCACAAATGACGAATATAGTTCCAGTTCCTTTAAAACATGGTCATGTGTATGGTTGGAATCTAAAAAGACCATTACCCTTTTTTTATTCTTGGCCTTCTTGCGTATCTTGCTCAGTATCTCATCGGATAGACAGTCGCCTTCAAACATGGTTATTCTCTTGTACATTGGATGCTTTTCTATCTCGATTCTGTTATACTTTCGGATATCAATATCTACTGCAGCCACCTCTCCGCCCCCCCCAATTAATTCTAACATTGATGCTGAAAAGATAATACTACCACCATGAGCGATACCGGTTTCTATAATTAGGTCCGGTTTTACATCCCAAATTAATTCTTGCATAAGTACAATATCATTTGGAAATTTAATTATCGGACGACCTAGCCAATTAAAATTATATGTATATTTGTATTTGTCAGCGTGAACTATCCAATCTAGTGATTTCTTTTTTAAATCCTCATCGCCCGACATCTGTTCTATTGCATGCTTTCTTTCCTTTTTAAATTCCTCGATTTGGTCCATATAGTATCCTCCATTAATTTCAAGCTATTCAAGTATTGTATCGATTTCCATTGATAACTCATCGTATATTATAGTTTTGCTATATTATTTCAATTGAAATTAATATCTGTATAGGCTTCAGCGCTAAATTAATCGTTCCACTGGAAATCCAGCCAAGCCAGCATCCGAACGTTGGGTGCAGTCCATATAAATTATATTGAAACCAGATTGAAAATATTGTTTTTAGGCAGAAAAACTGGTATTTCCTGAATATAATTTGGATTCATAACAATAATATTTTTCACATCCATTCTTTGTTTTAAAATCGCAGGAGGCATAATTTTAACTCCTACGCCAGCGCAATATTTCCCGTGCTTAGCTTCATTAATATCAATAACAAATGGTATTCTTTTTTGAATATCGCTATTTAAACAATTGAGAAAAGTAACTCCTTTTGCTGCAGCACCCCAAATAGTAAATAACGAATTTGCTTCAAACTGATTAATGATCTTGCCCACTTCATCATTTTTCTTTTCAATATTTCTTTTAAATATTTCTATCATAGAACAATTCGTCGAAAATTTAATATTTACATCGTTTTTACTTATATTGCACGGCTCATATGAAGCTATGGCAACCATATATTGTCCATTAAATTGGTTGAATATATCAATAACATTTAAACCAATTGATTCCAGTAGATTTCGTAATGATTGTTTTGAAAAATAATTAACATGTTCATAAAATATATCCCAGTAGGATCCTTGTTCGACAATCCAGTCAAAATCAGGCACTTCGATAATTATTTTGCAATCACCATCGATATGTAGATATTTCAGAATGGTGGATAAAAATTGATTAGGTTTATCAATGTGTTCGAGAACATGCCTAAAAATAAGAACATCAGCCCGTAGAGGAGAGTACTTTTCAGTTAAATAATCTGAAATAAAGTGTGCATTTGATGTTTGGCTTGGGCCGACATATGAGGGATCAAAACCAATGCCCTTTGAATGTGATTTCCTAGAAAGTAGTTCTAAAAATTCGCCATTTCCGCAGCCAACATCCACTATTATTTTATTAATAATTTCATACTTCTGTATCAGCAACTCTACTGAATCTTGTAAGTATGATTTGAAATACTCAGAAACAGATTGTTTGTTATTATACTGTTCACCATACTCTAATAGTTCAGACCTAAATTGTGAATTAAAAATAATCCCACAATTGTGACAATATAATAGAGATAGTTCTCCTCTTCTACAATTTATTGCCCCATCAAAAGCATCGTATATCACATTCTGGTGAACGGGGGTATTTCTTATTTGATACAAAAGTTCTAAATTGGCTTTGTGAAGACAAGATGGACATGATATCAATTCCTTATGGGTCATGGTTTTATTTCTCCTTGACATTGTGTAAATATTTAATATTCAAATATGCGATTAGCCCATTTTTCCAACCGGGCAGCACTATCCCCAGTTTTGCAGCTTTTTCATTTTTCAAGGCTGAAAATAGTGGTCTTCTCATGTTATTGGTTAGTCCATTGCGATTAACGGGTATTAATTTGATATTAATATTCATTAATTCATATATTTCTTTAGTAAATTCATACCATGTACAACTACCTTGGTTTACCAAATGATATATGCCCGACTCTTTTTGTGGGTGTGAAATTAAGTGCAAAACTGCATTGCTTAAATCCCCCGTATAAGTTGGACTAACTGTTTGATCATTACTGACTTCTAATAACGTGTTCTTTTCTGAATCTTTTATTCGATTATCCACAAAATTACCGCCCTTAGAGGTAGCCCCCTCAACCCCATATAATCCACAAGTTCTAATTATAATAGATTTGGGGTATGTGAGAGCTGCATATTCCCCGGCTAGCTTAGAAAAACCATATTTTTGGAGTGGAAATGGAGTGTCTGACTCTATATACGGCTCTCTTTTCATGCCATCAAATACATAATCAGTGCTAAAAGAAACAAACCATGCATTAAAATCTGTGGATATCTCTGCCATTTCATTAACTGCAATGCAATTTATTTGGAATGCCATCATTGGATTTTCTTCACATAATAGGACGTTATGGTATGCGGCGGTGTTAATAACAACATCCGGTGAAAATAACTTCATCACTGTCAAAAAAGATTGTTTATTTGTAATGTCTAGTTCATGTTTGGTAGGTGCATATACATCATGACCCGAGGCAATCGCATCTTTAATTAAGACGCTCCCTAATTGGCCTGTTTTTCCAATTATTAAAATCTTCACTAGTGTTTCACCTCATTTGTGTAATCACTCCATTCCTTTTTGGTGTGATAAATTTCCGTTCATTGTTGCATTAAAATTCAAATATGACTTATCCTTCGGAGAAATAATTGGGTGTTGTATGGGCCACTCGATCCCCAGCACGGGGTCGTCCCACCGTATCCCCCTGGCATGCTCCGGACTGTAGCAGCCGGACATCTGGTAGAATACCTCACAGCCATCTTTGAATGTTACGAAGCCATGACCAAATCCCTTCGGAGCGTAAATCGCAAGGTGGTTATCCTCACTGAGCTGTTCTGCAAAATGCCTGAGATAGGTCGGTGAGTTTTGGCGTAGGTCCACGATTACATCGAATATTACCCCTCTTGTGCATCGTATCAACTTCGTTTCCTCCATCGGGGCAATTTGGAAGTGAATTCCCCTAAGGGTGCCTGCCTTTTTATTGAAGGAGATGCTGCAGTGCTCAAGATCTGTGTCCAGGCAGTGTGCCTCGAATGCTTTTCTGTCGAAGGCTCTCGCAAAAAAACCCCGCTCATCCTCAACCTTCTCGATTTCAATTAGATAGGCACCCTGAAGCCCTGTATCTTTGAAAATCATAGAACCTTGACCTCCGGTACCGGGATGATGAACTTACCGCCCTTCCGCCTGTATTCCGCCTGCTGTTCCATTATCTCATCCTGGAAATTCCAGGTTAGCAGGAACACGTAATCAGGCTGCGCCTTGAGTAGGCTTTCAGGGGAAAGAATAGGAATGTGGTTGCCCGGCATGAACTTCCCCTGCTTGTGGGGGCTCCTGTCGGCAATGAACCCGATGTGTTCTTTTCCAATGCCATAGTAACTCAGGAGTGTGCTTCCCTTGGCGGCAGCACCATATCCAGCTATTCTCTTCCGCTCTTTTTTCAAACGATTAAGGAGTTCGAGGGTATCTGACTTGAGCGTTTCGACCTTTTTTGCGAAATTAGAATAAAATTCATAATCTGTAATCCCTTCCTTTTTTTCCTTTTCTAACAAATCCTTCGCAGCACAAGTGACTTTCCCTCTAGCTGCGGTACTATGCATAGCGTAGATGCGGAGGGAGCCACCATGAATTGGCACTGGTTCGGCATCCACTATATCAAGTCCATTACGGTTGAACAAGTGTTTTACTGAGGTAAGTGAATAATAACACAGGTGTTCATGGTAAATCGTATCAAATTCATTATTTTTAATCATATCACCCACGTATGGAAACTCAAAGATGGCAGTACCTGTTTCTTTAAGCAGGACAGAGATTCCCTCGACAAAACCATTAATATCGGCTACATGGGCCAGTACGTTCAAACCAAGTATAATGTCCGCCTCCTTTCCTTTATCCTTTAGGCTACGAGAGGCATTCAGTCCGAAGAACAAACAGACCGTCGGTATCCCCCTCTCGTTCGCGATTTTCGCTATGTTAGATGCAGGCTCAATTCCGAGCACGGGGATTTTTTGTGGTTTGAAATGTTGTAAAAGGTAACCATCATTGCTTGCTACCTCTATTACAAGACTATCAGATCCAAGTTTGAATCTATGCATAAGTGAATCGACTAACTTCTTGGAGTGGGCAATCATAGTCTCTGAGTAGGAAGAGAAATAGATATAATGACCGAAAAGAACCTCCGGGTCAACAGTTTCAGTAATCTGGACGAGGGAGCAGCTGGGGCAGTAAGCCAGATTTAATGGGTAACGTTCATCAATGTCATTATCCGGATGCGTAACCAGGGCATTAGCGAGAGGAACGTTTCCTAGAGAGAGGATTTCCTTAACATTTGTACCGCCACATGACCGGCATGCGAAATTCAACCTAAGAGATATTCTTCTCACCTCCGAAGTATGTTCGGTACCACAAGATGGTCTCTTCCAATCCTTTCTTCATATCGTATTTCGATTGCCAGCCCAGAACCTTTTTCGCCTTCTTTGCGGAAAGGGATTGTTCCGGTATCTCCTTCAGGTTCTGATTTAAAATCACTGGCTCGAGGTCATTCTTCCCCATCGCGTCCCGGACCGCGTTCAATATCTCGAGCACGGTCATGCGCGATTCGGTGCTGAAGTTGAATGCCTCGCCGGACACGCCCTTCTTGTCGGCGGACTCTGCCAGCCTGAGGTATGCATCGGTCACGTCCTTTATGTAAATGTACTCGCGGACCATCTTGCCATTGCTGCGGATGATGGGCCTTTGGTTGTTGAGCAGCGAGCGTATCGTCCCGGGGACTATTCGGCTCCAGTTCAGGTCCCCGCCGCCGTAGATATTTCCGCACCTGGCGATTGCCAGTGGCAGGCCATAGGTATTGAAATATGTCTGCGCGAGAAGGTCGGTGCAGGTCTTTGAAACATCATAAGGGTGGTTTCCTTTCAGGGGCATGTCCTCTGTGTAAGGAAGTTTTGCGGATATGCCGTAGGCTTTGTCGCTGGAGGCAATCACTATCCCCTTCACGATATCACTGTGCCTCCTACAGGATTCGAGCAGGTTGTAAGTCCCCCGGATATTGCTCTCGAATGTCTGCAATGGCTCACGGTAGCCGGCACCCACGATTGTCTGCGCCCCCAGGTGGAAGACCGTGTCTATCTCATGCTCGTTTATGGCTCGTTGCACGGCGGAGAAATCCTCGAGGGCGCCATTCACGATGTTGGCTTTCAGATAATCACCGCTCCTGTAGAATTCGGTCTGATAGTCAATATCCCTGACAAGCGCCACGACCGACGCGTTTCTTTTTATCAGGTCCTTCGCAAGCCAGGAGCCGACCATGCCCGTGGTCCCGGTGATCAGCACGCGTTTTCCTTCCCAGCTTTCGCCCATCACTCTTCCCTCCAGACTTTCCATGCTGCGTTGCCTCCGGCCCAAAGTTCCCTGAGGTACCTCAGCTCCCTCACATTGTCCATGTTCTGCCAGAAGCCATCGTGCCGGTATGCGAATAACTGCCCGTCCTTGGAAATCCTTTCCAGCGGTTCCCTTTCCCAGGACATCGCATCGCCCTCGATGTAGTCCAGGACGCCCGGCTCGAGAACGAAGTACCCGCCATTTATCCATATGTCCTTGGCCTTGGGCTTCTCAGAGAATTTCACCACCTTGTCGCCCTCGAACACCATCTCCCCGTACCTCGCTGGCGGCCGGACCGCGGTCACGGTCGCGAGCTTTCCATGCGCCTTGTGGCGCTTGAGCAGTTCGTTGATGTTGATGTTGGATACGCCGTCAGCGTAGGTGAGCATGAAGGTCCCGTCCTGAAGCCATCTCCCCAGCCTTTTTATCCTTCCCCCGGTCATCGTCTCCAGCCCTGTGTCCACGAGGTTGACGTTCCATTCCTCGCTGATTTCGCGGTGTTCGCTCACCTTGCCGCTCTTTGTGTTAATGGCGAAATCGTTGTTCAGTATGTGATATTTGTGAAAGAAGTCCTTTATCAGCTCTCCCTTGTAGCCAAGGGCGATCACGAAATCGTTCACGCCGAAATTGGAATAATATTTCATGATGTGCCAGAGTATCGGCTTTCCCCCGATTTCGACCATTGGCTTGGGAATATTGTCCGTCTCCTCCGCAAGCCTGGTTCCCAGGCCACCGCACAGAATGACCGCTTTCATGTAATTCACCGTTATATCCCTAATGGCATATTCCTTTTTGTATTTGAATATATTTCTTTTCAATTTTTTATTTCTGCCAAAGTCATTTTGAATTTAAAAAGACCTCTATGATGGAGACTACTCTGTCTGAGGCATTTCCATCAACCCGGTATGTGAATTCATGAATATATTTTTCAATGTTCTTCCCCATTGCAGCCGGTAATTTTCCGTTAAGGACATTTTTTATGAAGGGAACTATATCATGTTCATTGTATACGCCAACTGCAACACCAGATGATGCGTAGGGTATCACATCGGGCATGCCCGTCAAATTTACTGTCAATACCGGAGTGCCTAAAATCAAGGATTCGAGCCCCGTGGTGGAGTGAGAGGTTATCATAAGGTCAGAAGCATATATCAATTCGTTCGTGCCAATGTCGGTGCAAACGACAATGTTGACGCCACCGAATTCCTTGATTATCCTTTCATGCATACCATGGTTCTCCGCAGGGTGTGGCTTCACAACAAAAAAAACCCAATCCAGTTGCTTTGATGCAATTGTCACGGCCTTCAACCAACGTTCACGTTCAGACACAATGTGGAATGGCTGTGTTGTGATTGTTACGAATTTTTTATTGCCAATTTTAAAATGTGTGTAAATTTTTTCTTTATTGTAGATTTTATCTGCCATAGCCAGGCAATCATATCGGGGACTGCCAGTGACTACCACGTTGGATTCCGAGTACAAACCGGACTCGGTCAGAAGCCTTTTATCTTTGGCTCCCCAGACAGCAGTGACATCCGGAATGGGGCAAGGCAGTAATGGTCCTTCGTCGGTGTGAAGATATTCAATATGATTTTCATCTATCGCACCATGTTGGACACCAATAGTTCTAATGTTGAAATTTTTACATGCGGTGACAAAGATTCGGCCATAGAAACCAACTTCGTCAGAAAGAATGATGACCTCTGGCTTTTCAGCAAGAAGCAAACGTTCGAATGTGTTCACACATTCAATTGCCTCAGGGTATTGCTTGAGGAAAAGGAATGCAAAATGATCTTTCAGCAAAGGCCAGATGTTAATATCACCATAAGCTAGGCTTTCATGAAATTCCGGGGAATTCCTTAAACGCTTCCATAATTGCTTAACCTCGCGAGTAGAAACTGATACGTTGGGGTTGAATGGCTGATAGTATAGGTCTATTGGAAAAGCAGGAGTCCTCAATCGCCTGATGGAACTTAGCCCGAATGGATAGCTTGTGTCGATGTACAACGCACGGGCCGGAAATCCAAATTTACGTTCAATGGATTCAGCTATTGGAAACAGAATCGTGTCCTTTAACCTAGAGCGGGTGATATTCCCGGAGTCTAATTTCAAGGAATGATAATAAGACATCAGCATTACTGGAGAGCCTGTCTTACCAATGAATTTGATGTTTTTTTGATAAACTTTACATATGATAAGCCTTAAGATAGCTCTGAATTTTTTAAAATGCGCAGCAGCAATCGCTCTCAGTTCGCTTGCTCTCCCAGGAAACCCGATTATTTCATTTCTGGGAATTTTCAGAGAATCACAAACGACAGCCGCACATTTTCCGACCCTATAATTTCCATTCGATATTGTCACATACGAAGGTTTGTATTTTTCTAAACAATGTTTCATTGTTTCTATGCACATGATGGTCTCTAGAATCGTGGTATAGCGGCCAATTGATTCCCCAAACCACCAGAGGCTGGTGCCCCGGAATTCCAGAAGTTGTTTCAAGGTTTTACCATCCATCGCAGGCCTGTTTGGAAATTGTTTGAGCCATTCCATAATGTCCCTATCAATCGTCTTGCCCCACGCCCTCATTTTCAGCATTTCATTTTCCATGTCTGTTAAAGTTATCAAATAACATCCATGGGGTATATGGATATCTGTATCCCTTACTTCGACCAGGGCAACCCACGGATCGTGCTCTTTGTGAATAATCCTTCGAAGGTTGCTGGATTTTTCAGCGATGAATAATTGCACCATCTTATTCCCTCAACTCCAATCCGATGTATTTGGCCATCTTCCTCAAATTCAGAATATCTATGAAATAAAGCAGTTCTTTCTTTCTGAATTCCTTCATCAAAGCCAAAAAACCCAGATAGCAGGCAAGGGCAAATATCGTGGCAAACATCAAGTCATAGAATCGCGAAATTGTCCAGAAATTCTCAGTAATGAGATAAAGAGTAATGCCCATTAAAGCACCGGCTATCCAATGTTTTATTATCCGCCCGGAAGACCTTATACCAGCAACTTTCTTTGAATAATATTTCAAAACTACCAAGCCCACGAAAGTAGAAATTGTAGTGGCCATTGCGGCACCGAGCGCTCCATAACCGAATAGTGGAACACCGAACAGTGATTTTGGCACAAAAATCAATAAAAACACAATGTTCAAAGACGACAAGATAAATGCAATTTTGGCGACTAATGTAGGCTTATCGCAGCCCGCTAGGAAATACGCCTGTGGCTGCGTGAGCGATACCAACAAGCAGTAAAATGATAACCATATCATTATCCGAACCCCAGGAAGAAAGCTGCTGCTTAGCAGGATAAAGATGATAGGGGCGGCCAGAACAATGAAAATCACCACTATTGGAGTGACTATCATTGAAAGATATCTTTCAGCCATGGCAACAAGGCGCTTGATTGTTCGTTTAGCTTTTTTAGTATGATAGTATGAGATACTTGAGAAGAATATCGGAACCAATGAACCCGATATTACCAACATCAACAAGGTCAATCTCTGTATTCCGAAGAAATAACCTACTTCCGTAGAATCCCAAAAGTACTGGATGATTACCTTATCAAGATTTACAGAGACAGTCTGAACTATGCTCATTGTGGCGATTGGTGCCGCAAAAAGGGTAAATGATTTTAAAATCTTTTTTGATGGTCGTTTGAATCGATACTTTCTGAGTAAAAACAAGCTAGCCACGAACATGATTGCCCCAGTCAGAACGTAAGACATAGCCAGAACAACGACTCCAAGAGCAGCCACAGCCACAAATATCATCATCGGCATCCTGGCAATGGTCCCGATGAATTCGGGAGCCTGCTGCTTTGCGCTCTGCCGCAGACCTCCGAAGGTCTGTGTAGATATATCAGATATGGAGAACAACACATAGTATGCGAGTATTACGAGAATTACTTGCTTTTGAATTGGATCCTGATAACCATGTCCCAACATGTCTTCCCAGAAGAACAAGCATAAAAGAAGAAGCGCCACCCCAATGGATGTTATTGTGCATTTTATTAAGGTATAAGCCCCGAGGCATTCTTTCAGATCCAGGCCTTCAGAAATTCGTTTATTATGAGCCATGCCAAATCCATAATCAGATGCCATGAAAATACCAACGAATCCCAGGGCAAATCCGATTATCCCAACAGGTTCTGGACCCATGAACCTAGCCACGAAAAAAAAGCCAACGAATGATGCGACTGTCAGGGACATTTTAATGATAAATATAAGTGTGGTCTTTCTACCAATGGATTCTATTGAATCTGGCGATTTCAACCTGGCCGATTGGTCGTCCTGTGTCTTGGCTTTCACCATATTTTCCATATTTTGCAGCGTCCGTTTTATGCAAAAACCCGCGAATATTATTTGACCGGTGAGAATTTTGGATTGATGTTCCAGGCAACGGAGTCACCATTAATTTCAGTCTGGAATTGTATGATTCTCACCGTTTTACCATGTTGGCGATGTGTCCAAATGTGTCGATAGTGGTTGTTATATATATAAATTACTATAAATGAGATATTGGTTCCAGGCATTGATTGTTTATTTTTTTTCCTGCGCGTTAAGAATTATCCCAACTTTAATAATCATGGAACGCAATGCGGAGAACGATACCTATGCCGATGTTCTGCAAGAAATGCAAAAGCCTCATGTCGCCGGCCGAGGGAAAATGGCGGTGCAAGAGATGCGGCTATATCTGCAATTCAACGGGCGAGGAGTGCATTGTGACCGAGCGCAACGAGGACAGGGAGATACTCATCCTCGACGAGACCAATGACACCATGCCCAAGACCAAGGCCGAGTGCCCGAAGTGCCACCACAACGAGGCCTTCTGGATATTGCGCCAGACAAGATCCGCCGATGAGCCCGAGACCAGGATATACAGGTGCGTGAAGTGCGGGCATTCATGGCGAGAGTATTAGCGGTATCCAAAGTCCTGCGGGACATTTTGATGTTCTTTCAACGGGTTATCTCAATTTCCTGACCTTCTTTTCAATGACCTTTCTGATCTTCTCATATGAAGGCGGAGGACCGCCGGAGACCTGTTTCCCGTCTATGAACAGGCCGTCCGAGATGCCCCATTCCGTCAGAACAACCGTCTCGCTTGTGTCGTACTCCTGGAATACCACAGCAATCCCGAATTCCGCAGCCGCCCTCTTTGCCCTCTCATGGACCAGGTTCTGCGCCTGGCACCAGCCGTTGACGAATGACGCAACCGTCACTTTTCCTGGCACCGGCTGCGGGGTCTTCTTCTGTTTCATCCATTTCGGAGGCGCTGCATTTTCTGTAAAGGGCTTCCACAGAAGGACGGCCATACCATCCTTGTCCGCAATTTTATAACCCTGTTTCTTGAACCATGAGGCTTTCATCCAGAACGGCATGGAAACGCCCCATGCAGCGATGCCTTTTGCTCCCAGCCGCTTCGCGTCTTCCTCGGCGGCTTTCAGCAATGCCTGACCCATGCCCTTGCCCTGGAAATTGCCCCGGCCCTCCTTGTAGCCGTGCACCCAGATACAATTTATGAAATAACCGTCGCCCAGCACATTTGAGTGCTCGATAGGTGTATATTGAATCATGCCTCCGATTTGCCCATCCGCATCCTTGGCCAGTTTCACCCTAAGGCCTCTGCACTTCATCTTTTCGTACCATCTCCTTTTGTTGTCTCCCGCCTTCTTCATCTCGGGGGACCAGTCCTCCAGGCACACAAAGTACAGCTCTTTGGCATCATCGGCAAGGTCTATTATTTCCAGGAAATCACCGGGGCAAAATAGGGACATCCCAGCATAAACGTTGCGCTAAACATCAATCATCGGCACGATGTCGCAGCACTTGCACGAGAAACACATCGTGTCGAACTTTGAGGCATCCAGGCCGTTCATCTCGAGGATGCGGCGGTGCTCCTTTCCCAGGGCCAGCAGGCGTTCCGCCTTCACCCTTTCGGGCACGAAGCCAAGCGCTTTTTCCAGTTTGGGGGCGTTCGCCGCGCCTATTCGGATGCCCCTGACATTCGGGATGACGCCCATGCCAGCCAGATGATTGAGGGCTTCGATTATTTCATCATCGGTCTCGCCCAGGCCCGCGAGGATATTGCTTGTCACCTTCCCCCGGCCGAATATCTCAACCGCCTTCTCCAGCGCGGCAATGGTGGACCCGAAATCCCTGTTCGGGCATACCTTTCCGAATCTTTCCTCCGGCCAGGCCTCGACATTGATCTTCATCTCGGTCGCGCCGGCATGTCTGAACTTCAGAATGTCGCCCAGGTCCTCGATGTAGGTTTCGACGCCGATAGGGATGCGGGCGAATTGCCTGCGAACCTCTCTCACAAGCTCCAGCATCTCGCCATTGGTGCGAGAGACAGACTCAGGGATGCCGCTGGTCATGGCCACAGCTTCGAATTCCTTTTGCCTGGAGCTGATGGAGATTATCCTCATCGCGCGCTCGGCCGAAAGGCTTGGCTGAGGTTTGCCCGAAGGTGCAGGCATGGAACAGAACGCACAGCCCATCCTGCACTCGCCGCTCAGGTTGACGAATGCCTGGTTGGGCGCGTGGGCGGCCAGCGGGAGTATCCTCGCCTGCTCGATGTATCTGTCGCCATCCAAATAAATGCTGAAACTGCCATCGATCTGCTTAAGTCTCAGCCGCGCTCCCTGGTCCTTGGTGACGCCCAGTTTGACGCGGGCGGCTCCGAACTCGAAGGCGTGGGAGCCGAATCCCGCGTCCGGGCCTGCTGTGGAGCGGCTGGCGAAGCACGGCATGTCTATCTCCTTGGGTATGAAAATCTCGCCGATCTCCAGAAGTTTGGCCTTCTTCAGCGTGTCCTCGGATGTCACAGCTGGAGATGAGGCGCGGCGCTAATAAGGGTTATCCCGAAAATGTGAAAAATTGAAAAGAGAGGGTCGGCAGGCCGACCCCCATTTCTATTTACTCGATCATATACGCGATGTCGTCCCACGGGTGCCTGTACAGCGGCTGCTTCAGGCGCTTCTGGTCCAGGTAGTGGCCCATCATGCCGATGGTCCTCCCGAGAACGAAAAGTCCGTTGAGCGCGCCCATCTTGATGTACTCGTCCGCTTCCTTCTTGGGCATCTCGTTGCGCAGCATGTCGGCAAAACAGATTCCGATGCAGCCGTCCACGTTCAGGATGAGGTTGTCCCTTTTGGAAGTGGTGACCTTCTCGACCTCAAGGGCATAGTCCAGGAGCGGCGTGGCCTTGAAGTTCTTCTTGACGTAATTCTTGATGACGGTCACGCGCATGTCAGGGTTGTGGATGCTCTTTATCAGGTGCCCGATTCCCTGGATGTTCACGCCCTGCTTCTTCTTCTCGTCCACGAATTGCTGGGGTGTGAGGCCCCTGTCATAAGCGTCTGAGAACATCTGGGCGGCGCCGTCCACTGCCCCGCCGAACCTGGGTCCGATGGTGAGCATGCCGCTCACTATCGAGGAGATGAGGTCCTTCCCGGCCCTGGCGGTGACTATCGTGTTATGTGCCCCGGAGACAGCTGGTCCGTGGTCCGCAGTCACCATGATGGTCATCTCGATGAACTTGGTCGCGTACTTCGGGAACTGGCGCTTGAACCACAGTATGCTGAGAACCCCGCCGATTCCGATGTCTTTATTGAAACATTCGGATATCGGCATCTTGCCGTACATGAGCTCCTCGCCCCTGTCGTCAGATATGGTCGAGATGAAATTGGCCGGCTTGCGGATGACCCCCTCTTTCACGGCCTTGGCGTAGTCCATCGGGACCTTGGGTGCCGGCGGCTCGGGCTTGGGCTTGATTATCTTCTTCCTAACCAATTCCTGGTAGGTCGCCTTTATCTTCTGGTCGTAGTCATCGTATGATTGGGGCACGATGGCGCCTGCTTTCTTCAGTGCGGCGTTCTTGGCGTCCGCAGTCTCGGCCTCGGAGCCGGCTTTGGCGCCCGCATGGCCAAATTGCACTTCGGTCTTGAAGGCCTTCGAGCATGTCCCGGTGACCCACATGACCAGGGGTTTGGTTATCTTCCCGGTCTTCAGGGCATCGACGATGTCGTATTCTCCGCTGCCGCCCACCTCGCCGAGGCAGACCAGCATCTTTATCTCGGGTATCCTTTCATACCTGAGCAGATGGTCCAACAGAGAAGAGCCGGGGTACATGTCCCCGCCGATGGCTATTCCCTCGTACAGACCGTCCGTGTTCCTGGCAATGATGTTGTACGCCTCGTTGCTCAGGCCGCCCGATTTCGAAACGAACCCGACTGAGCCGGGCCTGTGGAGCTTGGAATCGACGATGTTATCAATGGTGCCGCCCGTGTTGCCTATCTTGAAGCAACCTGCCTTGATGCCTCCGACCGTCGCTGGGCCGATTATCATCTTGCCGAGCGACTTGGCCTTGGCAGTCACAAGCTTCATGCGCCTCTCGGGCACACCCTCAGCGATTATTATCACGGTGCGAATCTGGGGTATGTCCAGCGCTTCCTCGGTGGACGGCGCTGCGGACCTGAAGGATGCGAAGTTTATCATCACATCCACATTGGGGTGCATCTTCGCGGCTTTGTCGATGGTCTTGTACATCGGTATCAGTATCTCGCGCCTTCCGAAGAAGAACTTGGAGAAGCTGTCCCCGCCGGTCGGGTTGACTATCGCAGCGACAGAAGGAGTCTCCCTTCCCGAAGCGTAGTCGAAGTCCAGCATCCTCTGGGTGGCATTCACCTGGTTGTTGTAGATGAAGGACTGCGTGTTGCGGTCGAAAAGCTCAGCAGAATTTTTCCTGGCAGCGGGTTTCGCCGCTGTCTTCTTGGTTGCTTTTGCCATGTCACTTCCCCCCCTTGAGAGCCATTGAAACAATCTTGGTCATATGGGTCTCGGGCCCGAAGACCTCGATGGGCACTCCGAGCTCTTTCCCGAGCTCCCTCATGCGCTTCAGGCCTTCCTGGTAGTTCGGCCCGCCCCTGCGGACATATATCTTGACCTTGTTCTCCTGGAGCTTATTCTGGTACTCCTTGAGAGCCTTGACAATGCCCTTGAAGGTGTTGGCCACGTCCGTGAAATTGGCTATCCCGCCCCCGATGAGCAGGAACTTGCCCCTGGGGTTCTTCTTCCTGGTCATCAGGTCGAGTATGGTCTTGGCGTAGAGGTATGTGAAATCCTCGTTCGGGTCGCCGGAGTACTCGCCGTAATTGGCCATCTCGTTCATGAAACCCAGGTCGGTGATGGTATCGGCGTAGATGACGGAAGCCCCGCCCCCCGCCACCATGGTCCAGACCCTTCCCTCGGGGTTGAGGACGGTGAGCTTCAGGGAGGCGCCCGTCTGGGAATCCAGCTCCTCGATGTAGGCCTCTTCCTTGGACGGGTTCCTGCCGAACGGCGCGGGGAAGGATATGTCACCCCATTTCCTGCCGCTCTCGAACTCGCCGGTGCTGTCAAGTTTTGCCGCGAGGTCCAGGGGCATCACTGTCTTTTCTGTCACGACTATCGGGTTGATCTCCAGATAGGCGAAGTTCAGGTCAGCGTAGAATTTGAACAGCGCATCGATGAAGGCCGCAACATGCTTCTGGCGCTTTGCCGGGACCTTGCCCAGGAGCTTTTTCGTGATCTCGGCTTGCGTCGGGAACTTGCCCACGGCAATGTCCATCCTGGAAGCCTTGGCATCCACGTCCCCGACGTTGACGCCGCCCTGATGGTAGAACAGTATGGCATCTCCATCCTTCGTGGACATTATCGACACATAGCACTCGTCGGATTCCTTGTGCGGGACCATGGGCTCAACGATGAAATGCGTTAGCTGGCCCGTGGTGCCTTTGTCGGTCGGCTTGCCCTTGGCGTCGAACTTCCCATAGATGGTGATAGGGCCCTTGGATTTCTCCTTTATCCATTTTTTGGCCTGCTCCCAGTTGGCGCCGACAAGTATCAGCTTGTTCTTGCCGCGGCGTTTTATCAGCTGGTCCGGTTTGACGACCAGCTTATCCTTGGTCAGCCACCTGTGCTGCGTCGGCAGCTTGGCCATGTCGGTGTCCGGTCCGACGGTGACGTACTTGTCCTCGATGGAGAATTTCCCGCCGGAGTATTCCTTGAAAAGACGGGCAAGCATGCGCTTGCCGTCCGCCTCCCTAATCGCTTTTTGTGCCATTCAAATCCCTCTAATCCATTTTCTTCTTCAGCCGCTTGGCAACCATGTCGATGAATTCCTCGGTGTAAACCTTTTGGTTGGTCGAGGACTCCTTGGCCACGAGCATCAGGTCGCCTGTCATTACTCCGCTCTCGACCGTCTCCTTGGCCGCCGCTTCCAGTTTGTTGGCGAAATCCACAACCTCTGGCGTACCGTCCAGCTCGCCGCGCTTCTTCAGGCAGCCAGTCCATGCGAATATCAGTGCCATGGAATTGCTTGATGTCCTCTCGCCCTTCAGATGCTTGTAATAATGCTTCTGGACGGTGCCGTGCGATGCCTCGAACTCGTAGAAGCCCTGCGGGCTGACAAGCACCGAGGTCATCATGGCAAGAGACCCATACGCGGACCCGAGCATGTCGCTCATGACGTCACCGTCGTAGTTTTTGCAGGCCCAGAGCATGCCGCCCTCCGTCTTCATTATCCTTGCGACGGTGTCGTCGATAAGTGTGAAGAAGTACTCGAGACCGGCGTCCTTGAATTTCTGCTCCCAGTTCTTCCGGTACTCCTCCTCGAATATCTTGCGGAACTGGGCATCGTATGTCTTCGATATGGTGTCCTTGGTGCCCAGCCACAGGTGGAGCTTCTGGTCGTAGGCATAGGTGAAGCATGCCTTCGCGAAGCTTGCTATGGACTTGTCCGTGTTGTGTATGCCCTGGATGACGCCCGGGCCCTTGAAGTCCTGTATTGTGCCGCGGAACAACTCCTTGCCCTCGGCATTTGTGTACACCAGCTCGGCCTTGCCCGCCTCAGGCACCCGGTATTCGCAGTTCTTGTACACATCCCCGTAGGCATGCCTGCCGATGTGTATGGGCTTCTTCCAGGAACGAACGGCCGGAGGTATGTTCTTAACCAGTATGGGGGCCCTGAATACCGTGCCGTCCAACGCAGCCCTGATTGTGCCGTTTGGGCTCTTCCATTCCTGCTTCAGGCCGTATTCCTTCACCCGGTCCTTGTTCGGCGTGATGGTGGCGCATTTCACTCCGACGCCGAATTTCTTGATGGCCTCGGCAGCCTCCAGGGTAATCCTGTCGTCGGTCTCGTCCCTCTTCTTCAGTCCCAGGTCGTAGTATTCCAATTTCATGTCCAGGTGCGGAAGCAGTAATTTGTCCTTCACCATCTGCCACATTATCCTGGTCATCTCGTCGCCGTCTATCTCGACTATCGGTGTCTTCACCTTAATTTTTGCCAATTCAATTCCTCCTTGATCACTTGACCGTGTAAGAGAGCAGGCCGCCCTCGAACAGGATGTCCTTCTGCCTCTGCGAGAGACTGTAAGTGAGCTCGATGTCAATGTTCTTTGTCCTGTTCTTTAGGATGACTGGCTCGTTGTTCTGCAGTTTCTTCTTGATATCGGGAATCTCGATCTCGTCGCCCTGTTCTATCCTGTCATAATCTCCCATGTCCTTGAATGCCAGGGACACTATGCCGAAGTTGACCAGATTGGCCGCGTGTATCCTCTCGACCGACTTTGCTACGATGGCCTTCACACCGAGGTACATGGGGCAGAGCGCTGCGTGCTCCCTGGAGCTTCCCTGACCGTAGGACTCGCCGGCA
Source organism: Methanomassiliicoccales archaeon UBA147 (assembly GCA_002496385.1). GTDB lineage: Archaea > Thermoplasmatota > Thermoplasmata > SG8-5 > SG8-5 > UBA147. The sequence goes on from DAJR01000047.1 coordinate 63,692, forward strand.
ACAATCACAGTATGCTTCCCCGCCTTCTTGGCTTCCATGGCCCTCTTGGGGAATGCGGTGTCCAGCGGCTCGAAGACGAACTCCGAGTATTTCGGCACGTTCGAACGATACTTGAGCCTGGCTCCGGCCGGCATGATGTGGTCTGTCGTGATCTTATCGCCGACCTTGATTCCGACGCTTCCGCGGATGTGCTCGGGCATCCTGTCGTTCACCGGCGGGGTGCCTATGTTCGGACCCCTGGCCACCTCGACGTTCCCGTCGGCGTCCTTGGGGAATATGAACATGGAGTCGTCAATCAGAAATTTAGCCGGCATCCTTACCTTCGGGTATTCAATCCCGGACTTCCTGGGGTCGGAGAACTTACCGGTGATGGCTGCCACCGCGGCGACCTCCGGGCTGACCAGGTAGACCTGCGCATCTTTCGTTCCGCTCCGCCCCTCGAAGTTCCTGTTGCTGGTCCTCAGGGATATCGCTGCGGTCTTCGGGCTCTGGCTGTTGCCGATGCAGAAGCCGCAGGCAGATTCGAGCAACCTGGCGCCCGAATCCAGCAATACTCCGAGATGACCATCTTTGACTGCCATCTGGATGACCTGCCTCGAACCGGGCGCAACCCCGAACGAAACGTTTGGATGGACCTTCCTCCCCTTCATTATCTTGGCCACGGTGGCTATGTCCTTGTACGAGGAGTTGGTGCATGAGCCCAGCATGACCTGGTCGACCTTGATGTCCTTCATGTCCGCAACCTTGACGACGTTCCCGGGACTGTGGGGTGCCGCGGCCAACGGCTCGATCGAGCCCAGGTCGAGTTCCACAACCTTGTCGTACACTGCGTCCCTGTCGGCGGCAAGCTCGACCCAGTCCGATTCCCTGCCTTGCGCCCTGAGGAATTTGAGTGTTTCCGCATCCGAGGGGAAGATGGAGGTCGTGACGCCCATCTCGGCGCCCATGTTGGTGATGGTCGCCCTCTCGGGAACCGTGAGGTTCCTGACCCCCGGGCCAGCGTACTCCATGATGACTCCGACATTGCCCTTGACCGTGAACATCTCCAGCATCTTCAGCACGACATCTTTCGCGCTCACCCACGGCTGGAGCTTGCCCTTGAGGTTAATCTTATAGACCTTGGGACACGTGATGTAGAACTCGCCGCCGCCCATGGCCACAGCGACGTCCAGCCCGCCGGCGCCTATGGCTATCATGCCGATGCCGCCGCCAGTGGGAGTATGGCTGTCCGAGCCGACCAGGGTTTTTCCCGGCTTGCCGAACCTCTCGAGATGCACCTGGTGGCATATCCCGTTCCCGGCCTTCGAGTAAATTATGCCGTATTTTGCCGCGACCGTTTGCAGATAATTGTGGTCGTCGGCATTCTCGAAGCCGACCTGGATGGTGTTGTGGTCCACGTAACTCACGGATAGCTCGGTCTTCACCTCTTTGAGTCCCATGGCCTCGAACTGAAGGTACGCCATGGTTCCGGTGGCATCCTGGGTCAGTGTTTGGTCTATCCTTATGCCTATCTCGTTGCCGGGCACATAGTCGCCCACTACCAGATGATTTTCCAGTATCTTTTGAGTCAGGGTCTTACCCATAAAGTTCCCCTCCCTTGAGGTAAAAAACGGGTATCATATGAACATATATAAAGATTGTCAAGTTATACGTATAATTATTCTTATTACGTAAATTTTTAAACTTTTTAAATAAACGATTAGACAAAATTACGAATTTATAAGATAAATATTAAAATAAAGATAAATTGAATGGAAAAATACTTATTCACCATGCACGATAGGGAGTTGATGAACCTCTCGAAGAATGAGAAACTCGTGCTTTGGGGACTGGTTGCCCACCCTGATTTGAACGACATGGAACTGGCCGAGAACCTGGAAATGCGCTATTCCACGCTTTGCACTATCAGGAAGAGGCTTCGGGACGAGGATTACTACCGGACCATCAAGATCCCTGTGCTGCAGAGGTTGGGCACTGAGATGCTCTCGGTGATCTACACGGTATTCAACCCCGCGATCTCCGTCCAGGAAAGGGCGAAGATGACCACCAGGACCATAGAAATTTCCGAGGAGCTGTTCTACTCGGTCGGAGAAACCCACAAAGGGTTCTCCCTCAGCATGGCCAACGGCTACCAGGACCTGTCCAAGATCAACGATATCAGGATAGAGACATTCGCCAAGGCCGGACTCCTGGATCAGAAACACCCCACAGAGGTCATTTTCCCGTTCGGCATCAGCAACATTCCCAGGTTCTTTGATTTCGCGCCGGTGTTGGCCAGGGCCCTGGGCATCGAACGGGAGAACCCGGTGAGCGGATTCACCTCGGAGATGTCAAACCTGGAACTGAGCAATGTGGAGAAAAAGGTCTTGCTAGCATTGGTCGAGAAGCCGGACATGAACGAGAAGGACCTAGCTGCAGAGATGGGCCTGTCGAGATACACTTTCTCGAGGGCAAGGAAGCAATTGGATTCCAAGGGGCTGATAATCAAGAAAAGGATTCCGAACCTGCAAAAGCTGGGATTCAAGGTCCTGGCCATCTCGCACATAATGTTCAACCTGAAAAAACCCTTCGACTCCAAACTGCTGTCAATGGGCGTCCTCCAGAACCCGGGGACAATCATGCTTGCGGCGAGGAAGTTCGAATGCATCTCCCTGTCGGTCTACATGGAATATGAGGACTACCGGGAAGAGCACACGAGGGACATCCAGTACCTCAAAGAAAATGATTATCTCCTGGACATGCCCAACACGGCAAAATACATGATACCCAGCATGCTGGTAATGAAGGACATGATATTCGGCCCTATGGTCAAGAAGACCCTGAGGCTGGATTAATCCGTGACGACCTCGAACCCGTCGGTATCGAATATCAATGGCAGGTACTTTCTATCGTGCTTCGTCTGGCGCATCTTGACTATGCTGAGCCACAGCTTGACATCCGTTTCGTCCCGCCTCAGGTCCAGGTGGATGATGCCGTCCGCGAGGAAATCCTCGCTGTTGTGGCAGAACTTCTCTGAACCCTGCTCCATCTCGGTTATCAGGAAAGCCGTTATCTGCATGTCCCTGAGCCATTCGAAGAAGTGGAACAACTCTTCCCGGGGACTCTGGAACTTGGCCATCACCTCAAGTATCGGCAGGGAGTCTATCACCACCAGGTTGATGTTCATGTTCTTCTTGAGGTTCTTCAGGTACATCTTGAAAACTTCCATCCAGGTCTGGTTGGTGAGCTGAACGAGCTTCTTCCTTATCATGCCCAGGTCGAGCACGCTGATCTCCTTCTCAAGACCGCCCAGCTTCATGCCCAGGCCGTCCATGTTGATGAGCAGGCTCTCCCGGCTCTGCTCCAGCGTCACATAGACGCCGCTCTTGTCTTCCCTGTTGGCGTTGTGATAGAGGATATTGAAGGCGAATGAGGATTTCATGGTGCCGGGCTTGCCTGCAACAAGGATGACCGAGCCCTCCGGTATGCCGCCCTGCATCACATTGTCCAGCCCTTTCACGTATGTCTTTATTCTCTCGATTCTCATTGTGCCCCTCCGATTCTGTGCCCATACCTCGCTATGACGATATATATTTTCCGCTTGGCAAAACAGAGACCAATCGGCGTCTCTGCCTCCAGCGATGATGCTGTGGCAGTGCGGAAACACAACTTTTTATACGTCGCCCGGTATCACGATTTCAAGAAGGTATCGAAATGAAGGGAATCGAGAGCATAGCCAAGAGGGCTCTGGAGCTCAAGCAGAGCGGAATGAATGACAAGGAGATAGCGAGGGAACTGCACCTTTCCGAGAACACGATAGTCTGGCTGCTGACGAAGGGCGTGAAAACCCAGACGACAACGAACGATGCCCCCCAGGATATAAAAATTGGCTGGAAATCGATTGGAGTCTTTGGAAGCCGAATTTCGATTATGGCCTCGTTGCTTTCTGACATTCTATTGGAGGAAGCCGAGAACGGAGGATATGAGGTCCAGACCGCTGTTGGCCTGGCCATTAACGGAATACCGTTGGCTACTTTCATTTCCGAGGAGCTGGATATCGAGTTTGCGGTTTACAGGCCACCCCAGAAAAAGGTGATGACGGGAGCCCTCAGTTCCAATTATGCAGGCATCAAGGGGAAGAGTATTGTCGTTGTCGATGATGTCATCGGAACCGGAGAAACCATGGCCAAAACCATCGAGGACCTGAAGAACATGGGCGCCGATCCGAAACTTATATTGGTAATCGTGAACAAAACCCAGATGAGGGACATTGACGGAGTTCCCATCAGATCGGTCGTCAGGGCAAGCACGTTGGGTTAACTTCAACCGGAGAGCAATAAATGCACTGGGTGGACGTCTATGCCGAGCAACTGCTTGGCAGGGGTAAGAAGCATTTCGTGGAGAGCGGCACTTCGATCTCCGGGGAGCCGCATCTCGGCAGCGCCGAGGACCTCATCATTTCAGACGGGATAGCCAAGGCCATAATCGAGAAGGGCGGGGAGTGCAAGGCGATCTGGGCCATGGACGATCTGGACGGCCTCCGCAAGATCCCGAAGCAGTTGCCCAAAGAGTTCGAAGATTACCTGGGCCAGCCCGCTTTCAAGCTGCCCTGCCCGGACGGATGCTGCGCCTCTTTCGCCGACCATTTCACCCGCCCGTTCCTGGAGAATCTCGCCAGGATAGACGTGAAACCCGAGCCGGTCTCTGTCGCCAAGATGTACCAGGACGGGAAATACGACAATGTGGTCAGGATCGCGATGGACAGAGCAGCCGAGATAACAGCTATTATCAAAGAGGTCTCGGGAAGCGACAGGGGCGACGACTGGCTGCCGTTCTTCCCGATCTGCGAGAACTGCGGAAGGATACTCACCACCCAGGCATATGCATGGGACGGCCAAAGGATATCTTACAGGTGTAAAGGCGGAATCGCGGGAAAGAACTTTATAAAGGGATGCGGCCACGAAGGCGCGGTGGGCATACGCCAGGGAAAGCTTCCGTGGCGGGTCGAGTGGGCCTCCAGATGGAGCCATCTCGGAGTCACTTTCGAGCCCATGGGCAAAGACCTCATGGCATCGGGCGGAACATACGAGACAGGAAAGGCTATATGCGAGAGGATATTCAACAGCCCGGCACCGCTGGCAGTGCCATACGAATGGATAGTCATCGAAGGGGGCAAGCGCCTCGGCAAATCGGCCGGCAGAATTCTCACAATCGGCGAACTCATCGACATAGCCACCCCCGAGATAGCCAGATACTTCTTCTTCCGCTCCAAGCCGACAAGTCACAAGGATATCGATTTCGGGCTGGGCATAACAAAACTCGCCGAGGAATATGAGATTGCGGAAAGGACATACTTCGGCCAGGACATGGGTTTACCCGAGAAGGAAATCGAGGATGTAAAGAGGAATTACACGGCCTCCCAGATATCCGGGATACCCGAGAGGCTGAGCCAGGTCTCGTATTCCCATCTGATTTCAACTGTCCAGGTCACCAATGACTGGGACCACATCCTGGAGAAACTGGCGCGGACGGACGACATCTCTGGAATGACCCAGGCGGAAGAACAGAGATTGAAGGTCAAGGTGGAGGCAGTGAAGACATGGCTGGCCACGCATGCGCCCGAGGACATGAAGTTCCAGCTGCAGGCGGAGCACCCGGAGATTGAGATTTCTGCGGAAGAGAAGGCAATCCTTGCGAAACTTCTGGGGAAGCTGGAGAAGGCCGAATGGACCGCCGAAAAGCTTCACGATTCGATTCATACGACCGCGGTTGAGTCTGGAATCAAGGCCGGCGCGATGTTCAACCTGATGTACCGCATATTCCTGAATCGCACGAAGGGGCCAAGATTAGGATACCTGCTGGCCTCGTTAGATCGCGAGTTTGTGGTTGAGAGAGTGAGGCACTTCTCGACGTAGGTCGTTGCCGTATCTGGGTTTCATTCCCCCCCAACACATCCATCGACATGCTAACCCGCACACCTATATCCATCCAGCATGCCCCGCCTGTGAGGGCGGGGTTTTAAATCATTTTGAATTCGAGTGCGCTTATAGATTGCATTTTCGAACAGTTGCCAAACAGGGAAGCCTCAGCTGTGAGGCTGGGGTCCATTTTCCATACTCTGGCATAGCTGGCGACTCCCTCAAACTTTTGTGGAAATACGGGCATTCAGCCGAAACTGGTTTCTGAAGTCCGAGCCAGCGGAACTTGGTTAAAAAAAATACTCAAGGATGAGAGAAACGATTCAGTGCAAGAGTTATCAGCGCCAAACAGACTACGGTATTCATCAATTGCATTCGCTAGTTTGGCGGTCCAGACGAACACTCAGTCTGGTGAGTGTGAGGATTCGTGCTCGTCGGACTTTCTTTTTCTCCGAATATATTAGCAGCAAACCGAAAAAGAAAGTAGCCCCGTCCAGATTTGAACCACGGACGAATTTGTATAACAAATTCGCCCTGCTCATGGCTTCCTTATTGAAGATGTTAATGATACAGCCATTCGTGGAACCAGTTCTTCATCTGGACGGGGCATTAATGCAAAATAATTGAAGTAGCCCCGTCCAGATTTGAACTGGAGTCCAGAGATCCAGAGTCTCTAATGATAACCACTACACCACGGGGCTGTTGAGTTGGCTGCTGATATTCGCATGCCCATATTAAACTTTTTGAATTCCCCGCTACCGAAATTCTTATTACATCTCCATGAATTCACATGTGTAGGTGAAATATGCCGAAGAGAGAGTTCGAATCGAAGAATCTGTTCCTGTTCCTGCTGATAACATTCGCCTGGTCCTGGGGGTTCTGGCTGCCCGAGATATTATGGGACGTGAGACTGTTCGCTGCTCCGTTCGGGCCGATGGTTGGCGCGCTTGTTCTGACTCACATGAACAGGGGTTCCGAGGGCGTGAAGACGCTCTTCAAGCGCGGTGCAGATTTCAGTTTCAGAAAAATCTGGCTCGTTCCAACACTATTCCTCATTCCTTTCATTTACGCCCTATCTCTGTTTCTGGCAATGCGTCTGGACGATTTCGTTCCCGACCTTGTGGCCTTTTCCCAGCCTATAATCATCCCCATAGCCTTCCTCTACATACTCATACTCGGCGGCCCCCTGGCAGAGGAGTTCGGGTGGCGCGGTTACGCTTTAGACAGGTTTCAGGCCCGGTTCAGCGCACTCGGTTCTGGCATCATACTGGGCGTTATATGGGGGCTGTGGCACATACCCCTATTCTACATGCCCAGCCAGCAAGCAGTTTATTCCAATATTCCGTTCCTGGGATTCTTCGTCGGGGCAATATTCCTATCCATTCTCTTCACCTGGATATACAACAACACCGGGAGAAGCATTCTCGCGGTCCTGCTGTTCCACACAACCAGCAATCTCGCGGTCTTCCTATTTCCTGCCATGGAATCGGAGTTCGGCGGACTATACTCAATAATCATCAATTTTCTGATAGTTGTTGTGATTGTGCTCGTTTACGGTGCGCGGAGATTGAAGAGGCCAGAACATTGATACTATGCATTTTTCCGCTCGCCTGCCACCGCCTCCTCCACTGTCATCGGTATCTCCCCCGTGAACTTTCCGGCGGCCTGCAATCCTGAAAAATATTTGGCAATGGCCGGCATCTCCAGCCCCGCGCTCCCCAACAACTTGCCGTCGGTGAGTATGTCGCGTTTGCTGCCAGCGGCAAGCACTTTCCTGTCCAGGACGTATATTCTATCCGCCATTGCCGCGACCGCCGCCATGTCATGCGTTGCCATCACCACGGTGCACTTAAGTTTTTGAATCAGTTCCATCAGCTCCGCCCTGCCCCGGGGGTCCAGGTTGGCCGTGGGTTCGTCCAGGAGAAGCATCTTGGGTCTCATTGCCAGTATTCCCGCTATCGCAACGCGCTTCTTCTCCCCGTAGCTCAGGTGATGCGGAACACGCTCCTCGAATCCTGCCAGGCCGACAATTTTCAGTGCCTCTGCAACCCGCATCTTCGCCTCTTCCGGCCCCAGGCCCTGGTTCAGAGGGCCGAAGGCCACGTCCTCCCTGACGCTTGGCATGAAGAGCTGGTCGTCCGGGTCCTGGAACAGTATGCCGATGTCCCTTCTCAGCTCTCCGGCATTATTTTTGGTCAGCGGCTTTCCGGCTATCTCCACTGTGCCGGAAGCCGGTTCCAGCAGCCCGGCCATTATCTTCAACAGGGTCGATTTCCCGGCGCCGTTGGGGCCGATGATTGCGACGCATTCCCCCTCGGCGACCGACATATCGACACGGTCCAGGGCCACCGAGCTACCTTCGTAGGAATATGACGCCCCAGAAAGCCGCAACGCACTCATGCCACCACTCCGAATTCTATCGACAGGAGGAACACGCCCATGAAAGCCAGAGAGCCGCAGAAGGCCGCATCCCGGGCATGCAAACCCTGGCGACTGAGCGTCCTGACCTCGCCCTCGTAGCCTCTCGCCACCAGGGAATCATGTACCCGCAATCCCCGCTCGTATGCCCTGACCAGCAACATCCCCGCTGTGTTGGTGACGGTGGCCATTATGTCTCTGTTCATCAGGCTGCCGCCACCCCTGTAGCCCCTGGCCTGCCTGGCAAGGCTCATCCTTTCAAGTTCTTCGGTGAACACATAAATGTATCGGTGGGTGAACATGAAGATGCTCACGACGAGCCGGGGAACTTTCAACATCTGGAGGCCGTTCAACAGGTCCAGAAAACCTGCCGTGACAGATAGCAGAATAAGTGCCAGCACTGATGCCGATATCCTCAGGAACATGCCGATTGCCGGGCTCTGGCCTGAAGTAAGATACATGGACAGAGCTGCAAGAATGATGAAAGGGAACGCCAGCCCATACCTTTTCCCGATGCGCGCCCAGGGGACCCCCGAAATAGCCAATAGGCATATCATGAAGAGCAGAGCGAAGAGAAGCAGCCTCACATCGTGAAGCAGAGCCACTGCCACGGTGAAGAGCACGGTGCCGACAATCTTGGCACTCGGATCGAAGACTGAAAGGCACGAAACGCTCGAATGCCCGACCGACGAACTAAGAGTCATTCTTCCTCAGCAACCTGGCCAGAAGATATCCTGATGACAGGACTATGAAGAAGCCGATTATGCCCATCAGCAGCGAAGAAAGGTAATTATCGCCATAATCAAGCGGACCGGTGTAGACCGGCTCGGATTCTTCGACGTCGGCATCATCCATGGCAACTTCGAGTCCGTCGCCGTAATCTGCGGAGAACATGTAAAACCCCACCAACCCGACGGCGAATATCACAAGGATGGCCGCGAGGACTGTCAGTCCCTTCCTGGCGAACAGCTCACGCATCGACGGCAGCCTCCCTGTTGTCAGTGGATAGGGTTATTTTCGGCAGCCTCAGCATGCCGGGCGATATTTTCGCCAGATATGCCACGACACCCGCAGTTATCATCGCCTCGCCAATCCCGATGATCGAGTGCGACACCAGCATCGCAGGGAAGGCTATTGCGCCGGATATGCCGTGAGTGCCGCCCGAGATGCTGAAGCTGACGGCAAGCTCTGCCGTGCATGCCAGCGCTGCAATGAAGACGGATGCCCATGCCGCGACGAACACGCCCGCTGCTTTGGATTTGAGTGGGAATAAACGATAGACATACCATGCTGTCAGGCAACCGATAATGCCCATGTTCAGAATGTTCAGGCCGAGGGCGGTGAGGCCGCCGTCTCCGAATACCAGTGCTTGTATTATCAGAATTACAGTAATAATCATTATTCCCGCGAAGGGGCCGAGAATCACTGTGGCCAGGGCTGCGCCTATCAGGTGGCCCGTGGTGCCGCCGCCTATGGGAAAGTTGAGCATCTGGGCGACAAAAATGCCAGCTGCCAGGACCGACATGAGGGTTATTTGCCGATTATCCAGTTTTTTATTCAGCAGCTTGATTGTCAGCGCCAGGAAAACAAGTGCAATCAACCACCCGAGTGCCGCCACAGCGGGTGCCATCAAACCATCCGGAATGTGCATGCCATATCTCCGTGTCACGAATAACTAAATTATAACACCCGTATTTTTCACAGATACTTAAAAGCTGTGGCAAGGAATTTAATATCGTGTTACGATTACGCTAGTGAGTAACATGACAGATATCACAAGGTTCGGGGTCTCACTTCCTTCGGACATACTGCGGGATTTCGATGACCAGATAGAGAAAATGGGTTACAGCAACCGCTCGAAGGCCATAGCCGACCTCATCAGGTCAAGCATGGTCGAGAACGCCTGGGAGTCAGGAAATGGCGAGATTGTAGGCGTCGTGACCATGGTCTACGACCACCACACCTCAGAGGTGGTCAACAAATTGCTGGCCTTGCAGCACGACTCCGATATTGTGATTTATTCGACGATGCACATACACATCGACCATCACAACTGCCTCGAGATGCTGGCCATCAGGGGCAAGCCCTCAGAAATCAAGGCATTCTCGGACGCCATCAAATCCGTCAGAGGGGTGAAGCATTCCGGGCTCGTGATTACCAGCAATCTGAAATAGAACTATATTATCTGTCACGGTGAGACCATGGATTGGAGCGATTCGAAATATGATGAACTGGCCAAAAAGGATTTCCTGAGGGCGGAGATCGTTGCGGACCTCAGGGCGGGCAGGTATGACAGTGTGCACACCAGGTTCCCGCCGGAGCCGAACGGCTACATCCACATCGGCAACGCAAAGGCAATTTGGCTCAATTACTGCATCGCAAGGGATTTCGGAGGAAAATTCAATCTGCGCTTCGACGACACCAACCCGGTGAAGGAGGAAATGGAGTTCATCGACTCCATCATCAGGGACGTTGCCTGGCTGGGCGCGGACTGCGAGGGCAGGGTTTTCTATGCGAGCGATTACTTTCAGCAGATGTACGACTGGGCGAGGGACCTGATCGTGAAGGGCAAGGCCTATGTCGATGACCTCAGCGCGGACGAGATAAGCCAGTACCGCGGCGACCTCACGACGCCCGGGCGCAACAGCCCCTTCCGCGATAGAACCGCCGAAGAAAACCTGAACCTGTTCGAGAGGATGAAGGATGGCGAGTTCCCTGACGGCTCCAAGGTCCTGCGGGCGAAGATTGACATGGCGCACCCGAACATGAACATGCGCGACCCCCTGATGTACAGGATAATCCACGCGCCCCACCCCCATGCGGGCGACAGATGGTGCATCTACCCCATCTACGACTGGGCGCACGGGCTGGAGGATTCCATAGAGGGGATAACGCATTCAATGTGCTCCATCGAGTTCGAGAACCACAGGCCGCTGTACGACTGGTTCCTCATCGAACTGGGCATATACAAGCCCAGGCAGATAGAGTTCGCCAGGATGAACGTTTCTTACACAATCATGAGCAAGCGCTACCTCAAGATGCTGGTCGCCGAGGGCAAAGTCACCGGATGGGACGACCCCAGGATGCCCACGATTGCAGGCATGCGAAGGCGCGGGTACCCGGCAAGGGCCATCCAGGACTTCCTGGAGCGCGCCGGGATAGCCAAGAAGGCGAACACCATAGCCTTCGCGCTGCTGGAAAGCTGCGTGCGCGAGGAACTGAACAGGACAGCCCCGAGGCTCATGGGAGTGCTCAACCCGCTGAAGGTGGTTGTCGAGAACCTGCCCGAGGGCCATTCAGAGGAGTTCGACGCTGTGAACAACCCGGAGGACCCGACCATGGGCACGAGAAAAGTGCCGTTCACCAGGGAGCTGTACATCGAGCGCGAGGATTTCATGGAAGTCCCCGAGAAGAAATTCTTCAGGCTGGCGCCGGGCAGGGAAGTGAGGCTGAGATATGCCTACCTGCTGACCTGTGATTCGGTGGTTAAAGATTCCACAGGAAAGATAACAGAATTGAAATGCCATGTTGATTTGGCCTCCAGGGGGGGAAACGCCCCTGACGGCCGCAAGGTGAAGAGCACGATGCACTGGGTCTCGGCGACGGAATCGGTTCCGGCCGAGGTGAGGCTTTACGACAGGCTGTTCACGGTGGAGGACCCTGCCGGACAGCCAGGCAAGTTCCAGGACTACCTGAACCCGGATTCCCTGAAAGTCATGAACGGGTGCAGGATCGAGCCGACCGCTGCCGCGCTGAAGGCCGGCGACAGAGTGCAATTGGAGAGGCTGGGATATTTCGCGGTGGACCGGGATTCCAAGCCCGGCAAACCGGTCTTTAACAGGACAGTTACCTTGAAGGATTCCTACTCCAAAGCCCAAGTTCAATAGGATTATATATTCGAAAATCCCTTTTGATTTCCGATGCGAAAACTGTTGGGTCTGCTCTTGGGAGTCCTGCTTGTCGCGACGGCATTACCTCTTTCAGCCCAACCCGCTGCCGAGGAAACGGACGGATGGGGGCCGACAGGCCAGGGCGTGTACTACCTGAGGCAGGCCGCATACGGCTATGCCATGAACTGGTGGAACTCCCGCAACCCGCATTTCAACGACTTCACCGGCTCAGGGGGCGACTGCGCCAACTTCGTGAGCCAGTGCCTGATGGCAGGCGGCATGTCCCTGTGGCGCGGCACGAACGGCGGCGGCTATGGGATTTACCCGGACGTGGACAGGCCGACGACATACAGCAACGGCACTATCCCTTACTGCGATTATCTCCATCTTCACCTGACCCGGTACCAGGCCGTTGACTATCATTATGTCGTGGAGGGCGTCAATGCCAGCATACCCGCGGACACTCAGGTCGGGGACGCGGTGATTTTCGGCACGGCTGCCGGGGACAAGTGGTCCCATGCAATGATCGTTGTCGGCGTCGGAGCGACCGACATCACCCTGGCCGGGCATACGACAGACACATCGACGGCCACGTTCTGGGGAGTCCTGGGCGGCTCGTTCACCTGCGCGAACTTCTATCACATCAGGGTGGAGCTTGACACGCCTTTCAGCTTCATCGTGAGCACAGGCACACTGAACGTCCGCGCCGGCCCGGGCCTCAACAGCGCAGGCAATTACTACCAAGCGCTGGGGTCGGTGTCGCAGTCCCAGATGTACGTTGCCCTCGGAACCCAGACCGATGCTTCCGGAAATATCTGGTACAACTTCTGGTACGACGAGCGCAACCTTTGGTGCGCCGCAAACATGGTATCGGGAAACATCTATGCCAAGCCTGCGAACCAGCCCCAGTTCGAGATAGACGTCTCGACGTCGCTGAATGTCAGGGACGGACCCGGGACTTCGTATGCGGTTGCGGGCCAGGTGTTCGACGGGATGAGATATGTGCCCAAGGGCATGCGCAACAATGCGGGCATCCTGTGGCGCTCCTTCTGGTGGGGCGGCGCGGTCAAATGGTGCTCCAACGGATACACCGATAATGTCACATTCACGCAGAAAGAGGTGACTCGCCAGAACGTCGGCTTCTGGCCGAGCTGGATGGGCACTGCCTACACGAACCTGCAGCAGAGCCGACTGACCCACGTGGCCTGGTTCTCGGTCGAGATGAACACGGCCGGCGATATAACGGCCTACAACAACTGGCCCTCCGGCTGGACCTCCCTTGTGGCCAGGTGCCACGAGAACGGCACAAAGGTGCTTGTCACCATGACGCTGTTCGGCTCATCCTCGGTATCGACTTTCCTGGCCAGCCCGACAGCCAGGGCAAACGGCGTGAGCAATCTCCTGGCCCAGGTTGTGGCCGGAAACGCGGACGGCATCATGATAGACCTGGAGTACCCTCCGTCAGGCAGTGACGCGAACCTGCTGGCATTCATGCAGGAGCTGGATGCCGCCTTCTACGCCGAGGACATGCTGTACGAGGTGCATTTCTGCCTCATGCCTTACCCATGGTCGTCCTACGGCTTCGGCCAGCTTCCGGCAATCAATTCGCATGTCGATTATTACTTTCTGATGGGCTATGACTATTTCTACGGCGGAAGTTCGACCACCGGGCCGTGCGGCGCCCTGTTCTGGACGAACAACATAGACGCCTGGCATGCAATTTCAAAGTACCTCGGTTCTCCTTACTTCGTGGATAAGGGCAAACTCATCTACGGCATACCTTACTTCGGTTTCGATTATCCCGTTGCCACATCCGGCCACGATGCGCCCGGAGCCACAAGGAACGGCACCGCATCCTCGAGGACCTATTCGTCTGCCATGACCAAACTGGCAAGCACGGGGGCGACAATTCGGTGGGACGCCACAAGCCTCAGCCCCTGGTACTATTACCTGGAGGCGGGCCAATGGCACCAGGTATGGTTCGACAATGCCACCTCGCTGATGTACAAGTATCAGGTCGTGAACCAGCTGGACCTCCCGGGCATGGGAATCTGGGCGCTGGCCTATGACGGGACCAGCACGGCACTCTGGAACGCCATCGGCACGAAGCTCGGGCAGTTCTCCCTGGATACGAATCCCCTGAATGGCTCGACCGTGAGCGGCACGGTGAACATCTCCTCGGTCGCTTGGGGCGGCGTCACCGAGGTCCGGATGACACTGCCGGGAGGCTCGTGGCAGAAGGCCGTATACTCGACAAACATACATTCGACCTACGAAGCAAGGTTCTGGATGAACTGGAACACGACATCATTGGCCACAGGCTGGTATGATGTCCAGTTCAGGCTCAACAATTCCTACGGCCATGTGTCCTTCGAGAATCGGACGTACTACGTGGACAACGGCGGCGCCAACTTCGAAATTCCCCTTTCGGCGGGCTGGAACCTTGTCTCCGTGCCCCTGAGCTTAGCCGATACGTCCGCAGCCAATGTCCTCGCCTCCATCGCGGGTTCATACGATTCAGTTAAGTATTACAATGCACAGACACCGGCAGACCCATGGAAAACCTACAGGCCGGGCGGAAGCGCGAACGACCTGGCCAATATCGACAGGACCATGGGAGTCTGGATCCACGCGAACTCGGCCTGCACCCTCAGTGTGAGTGGCACGGTACCGGCTTCCACGGCAATATCGCTGAAAGCGGGCTGGAACCTGGTGGGATATCCCTCACAGGCGCAGAGGGCCATCTCCGTGGCCCTGGCCGGGACGGGCTGTGACCGCGTGGAGGGATTCATGGCGGCACCGCCTTATGTCCAGGTCTTGGACGGGTCGTACCTGATGAAGTCTGGGGAAGCATATTGGGTGCATGTTGTTGTAGACGCCGTATGGACCGTGGACTGGTAAGAGTTTAGGTCTGCCCCAGCATCCCTGCGAACTGTATCACGTTGTTCAGCATCATCTGGACGCCTATCGACGCGATCAGTATGCCCATTATCCTCATTGTCGCGGTGATGCCCAGCTTTCCCATCTTCTCGTAGATGACATGGCTCTCGGCGAGCAGGAGATAGGTGAAGGCCAGCGTTATCAGGATGCTGAATATTATGAAGCCCCATTCCAGGAAGCCCGAGGACTCGCCCATGTATATCATCGCGGTTATCATGGCCCCGGGGCCGGATATCATGGGTATGCCCAAGGGCACGACTCCCACGGCGCCCTCGTCTATCGCATGCTGCCGCTCCTCGTCCGTGCTCTTGAATTTCGATATCTGGCCCATCAGCATGTCATAGCCTATCTTAATCAGCACGGCCGCGCCCACGAACTTGAGGGCCAGGAATTCCACGTTGAACAGGTCGAACAGGAACCTTCCGAGAAGGGCGAACAGTATCAGCACTGCCGTGCTGACCTTGATGGCATTGACTATCGCCCTCTTCTTCTGCGCCCTTGTGTACCCGTCCGTGAGCACGATGAAGAACGGCACCTTGCTTATCGGGTTCACTGTGATGAATATTGCCGCGAAGGCTGCGACCATCAGGGCTATGTTGAAGGCCATGGATGCGCTCACAAACAAACTAGTATATAAAAGAATCCGCATGAATCCAGCCTGTCCGCATGAATCCTGGGGAACATGCACGCTGCCTTGCTGAGAGACGGTTTCCTACAATAAACTATATCAATAAGTGATTTATTACCATCACTCAGTGAGGGCAGGAGACTCCTTCCTGGAACATTTGCATGGCCAACATAGTAGCACTTGAGGAAATATTGGACGAGATTAAGAATACCGGCGGTATTACCGATGCCATTCTCGTTTCGCGGAGCGGCATGCACATCGCCGGCAAGGTGCCGAAGGGCGCACATGCAGAGACGTTCGTGGCGATGTCCGCGATAATGCTGGGAGCCGCCGAAACCTCCACATCCGAGCTCAAGGAGAAACTGAGGATAGTCACTATCATGCTTGAACACTCGAAAGTGGCCATGGGAATTGTGACCCCAAAAGCGGTCTTGGTCCTGAAGGCCGGGCTCACCGATTCAGACGAGAAATTGATAAACATAGTCACGAATTTCACGCCCAAGTTCGAGAAAGCCCTGTGAATTCTTAATCCCCAGGTTTAATTTTCAATCATGTAAACTACCAGCCCCTAAACAGGCGAGGCATAGCCTCGTCTTAACGCTAACCAAGTATGGTTAGCGAAAGGGACTGGCGTT